>NZ_JAUBOQ010000002.1:73272-214714 GCF_036700325.1 Microcoleus sp. Z1_B2 | reverse complement strand
GATTTCTAAGGCTTTGTCGTAGTCGGCTATCGCTTCTGACAATCTGCCTAAATTAACCAGTGCATTGCCCCGATTGTGCCAGGATTCGTGATAATTTGGTTTGATTTCTAAGGCTTTGTCGTAGTCGGCTATCGCTTCTGACAATCTGCCTAAATTAACCAGTGCATTGCCCCGATTGTTCCATGATTCGTGATAATCTGGTTTGATTTCTAAGGCTTTGTCGTAGGAGGCTATCGCCTCTGTATATTCTTGAGCAGATTCATACAATACACCTTGTAAAAAAAACAATTCGGCTTTTTGTTCTGGCGTTTGTCCCTCTAGATTAATCAAAATTTGAATCATCACCAATTCCTGTTTTTTTGGGAAATTTAAAGTTTGTTTGTTTTCTATATTCATCATTTATTCCTCTTCATCAAACTCTTATTTTTTCAAGTATAACCCTAGGGTGCATCAGGGATAAATCCTTGAGTAATTGGTTAAAAATTTCGGCCATGACGCACCTTAAAATCACTATTTTATCAGGTGCGTCGCTATAAGATTGTCGAAATTTAGTTAATAATTTTTCATGGCGACACACCCTACCACTAGGCTAATAATACCTGAGCCGCCGTCAGCACTAATTCTGGAAAAGTGGGCGAAACAATTTGTTCATTCTCTATAAACTGAGTGCGGTGATATTTGCCTTCAGCATCTAGCGAAAAAACAAATGCCGTCGGATTTTTCGGGTTTCCCAAATACTCTCTTTTGCCAATTGCTAAATAATCAATAATCCAGTATTCAGCAATCCCCAAGCGTTCATATTCATCTAGCTTGTCAACATAATCGTCTTCCCAATTAGTTGATACTACCTCCACTGCTAACTGAATCGGCGATTCGAGTGCGGTATAGGATTTGCGTTCATCGCGCCACAAAGTGCGATCGACTACGCTGACATCAGGAACTCGTCCTTGTTCTATACCTTCTTTTGTGGTAGTTTTAATAGTGATACCTCGCTTGACTACATAGTTGAGTTTCAGGCGATCGCACTCTCGATAAAACTGTCTGTCTGTAAATTCAGCCACGTCATCGGGATTTCTGGTAGTTGCCATTTTGACAATCTCTCCGTTCACCAATTCATAAATACCATCTTCCGGGCAAATAGCAATAAATTCGTTAAATTTTAATTTTTGTTTGGTGGTTGCAATCATTGTTTAAATAATCCCTAAAGTTGCAGCCATATCCTCCGGTTCTGCGTTACCAGGCTTTGCTTGGAAACGATTAGTTTCTTAGTCTCGGGTTGCGCGGACTTTGTTTGTGTAGTAGCGATTCCAAATTATTTTTTCATCACTTACGCACTACGACTAAAGAAACCGGGTTTTTTACCGAATCTGCGCGTTACAACGAAGTATTTTTGTAAAAAACCCGGTTTCTGCTCTCCCATGCGTAAGTCCTAAGAATGCTGCCGCACCCTATTTTTAAGCTTGATACTTTTTCAGAATAGCAACTTTTTCCGGGAAGATTTCGATCGCCATTTTGTCATCATAACGAGTCGCGAGCGATCGTCTCACCTCGCCCAAAAACAGCGGCTGCGACAGCCCAGGTTCAGGATGTACCACTGTACGAACCCGGATGGTCATGTAGTCTCTGCCACGCCCAGAGCGCCCTGGAGAGTACAAGTCCGCAGCCGCTTGCCGCATCGTTGCTTCTAATTCAGATTCCGTGATCGTAGGTGGCACAGTAACTACTGTTTGAGCGCCGCCAGTATCGTAAACTAAAGAATAGCGCACCGCACCCGGAATTTCTGTACGGGAAAACAGTCCCAAACCCAGACCAAATATACTCGCAGCAATTACTCCCATAAAGCTGGTCACTCCCACCAATCGGAAGCGAAAACCCCATTTGAAGATAAATGCTATAACTGTTAGAATAGCTAAAGCTCCTGTCAGAATTCCCGCCCATTGGGCGTACATTAAAAGGTTAGAATTTACGTTCATTTGATGATTTGTTGACTGTTGACTGTTGACTGTTGACTGTTGATATTAGTTACCGATACCCGATGCCCAATGCCCAATGATTAATTAAGCGTTTCGGGCCACAAGCAGATAAGTCATCATATCGCCTTTCCCCTTCACTGGAATCACGCCGCGCTCCTCAAAAACGTACTTACCCCGCAGGCGTTCGTAGGTAGCAACTGTCACCTGAATGCTGCCGGGGACGCCTTGAGATTCCATCCGGGAAGCTGTATTTACCGTATCTCCCCACAAATCGTAAGTAAATTTTTTAGTACCGATTACCCCAGCTTCCACGGGGCCTGTGTGGATGCCGATGCGGATGCTGAGCGGCTGACCTCCCTTGGTACGGATCTTAGTCATTGCTGCTTGAATTTCCAGGGCCATTTCCGCGATCGACTCGGCGTGGTCGTCGCTGGGCGTCGGCAAACCGCCAACCACCATATAAGCATCGCCGATCGTCTTAATTTTCTCAAGTCCGTAGCGCTCGGCCAACTCGTCAAAAGCCGAAAAAATTTCGTTGAGCAACTCCACCAATTGGGCCGGCGATAAATGAGCCGAAAGCTTAGTAAAACCGACCAAATCGGCAAACATCACTGTCACCTCAGCGAAACTGTCTGCGATCGTAATTTCCCCGTGTTTCAGGCGCTGTGCGATCGCCCTCGGTAAAATATTTAACAGCAAACGCTCGGACTTTTCCTTTTCCTGGGCCAACTCATGTAAATACGCCTGTTCCTTATCCCGCAGTCGCTTCTTTTCCAGACAAGCGCTAATCCGAGCCTTGAGCAATACCGGATTGAACGGTTTAGAAAGATAATCCTCCGCCCCCAACTCTATACACCGAACGATACTGTCGATATCGTCCACCGCCGAAATCATAATCACCGGGATGTAGCGCAACTTTTCGTCCGCCTTCAGACTTTCGAGCACCTGATAGCCGTTCATTTGCGGCATCATAATGTCTAGGAGAACCAAATCAAAAGGATGGTTTCGCAACATTTCCAGAGCTTGGAGACCATCTTCAGCAACAGTCACCACATGGCCTTGACGCTGAAGTCGGCGGGCCAGCAAATCGCGGTTTACCTCATTGTCGTCAACAACCAGCACGCTGCCCTCGTCACCTTTCATGTCAGGGCCTCTTTGAGAAGAGTTTCAATTTTACCCAAAAGTCGGGGAAACTCGACCGGTTTAGTGTCATAGTCATTGCAGCCTGCAGCAAGACACTTTTCACGATCGCCCGCCATTGCGTGAGCCGTCAGCGCAATCACCGGAATCCTGCTAGTTTCAGGAGCCGCCTTAATTTGCTGCGTTGCTTGCCACCCGTCTAGAACCGGCAGACTCATATCCATCAGAATCAAATCTGGTACTTTCGCGAGCGCCATCGACACCCCCTCAGCACCGTCAACAGCAATAAAGACCTCGTGTCCCTTGCGGGCCAGACGCCTGGAAAGCATATCCCTGTTCATTTCGTTATCTTCGACCAACAGGATTTTAGCCATTGGTGTTCTCCTTGCCTTTCGAGTCGTACCTGCGATCGAACCTGTCATTGACTATAGAGCGAACATCGCGCAACAAAGTATCGCAACTGTAGACTCCCTTTTGTAGCACCCGCTCGACGTAGCCGTTTAGCTGCTGGCTTTCGGTCGGTGTCAAATTTTTCCCCGTGATCACAACAATCGGTATAGGATCTCCCGAATGGGATTTACGAATTTCCCCGATCAACTCAAAACCATCCATTTCTGGCAACATCAAATCCAGTAATATCAGGTGCGGGCGAGCAACTTTTAGCCGATCGAGAGCAGCGCGTCCGCTATCAGCTTCCGTTACTGCCCAGCCTTGTGTTTCTAGTACGCATCGCAGTATTTCGCGCGTGGCAACGTCGTCTTCCACAATTAGAATCTGACAGGTCAAATTGTTACTTGCAACGCCGTCTTGGTCGCGTCGGTACTTGTTCAACAAGGCAGCCAGCCGTTTGCCGTCCACTGGTTTGGTGAGGTAGTCCGAGGCACCCAATGCAAAGCCGAGGCTTTTGTTGCCCACAAAGGATAGCAGGATTACGGGAATTTCGGCAAGGTCAGGATCTGCCTTCAGCGCTGAGAGTACCGCCCAGCCGTCCATTCCGGGCATAATCACATCCAGGGTAATGGCGTCTGGCCGTAGTTGCTTAGCCAGCCGGAGAGCTTGCTCGCCGCCGCCGGCGACTTCTACGTGCAGTCCTTGGCGACTGAGGGCGCGCTGGATTAAATCCCGCGAGATCGGGTCGTCGTCAACTACCAGCACCGTGCCGATAGCGGGGGCGTCGGGAGGGTTTGTGCTGTCGTGAACTTTGTTGGGGATTTCCGGATGTTTGATGGCTTTGGGCAAGAGCACGGTGAAAGTGGTGCCGGAGCCCAAGGTGCTGCTGACTTCTATGCTGCCGCCCATCATTTGACAGAAGCGCTGGCTGATTGCTAGTCCCAAACCGGTGCCGCCGTACTTGCGAGTAGTCGAGGCATCAGCTTGGGTGAAAGGTTGGAAAACTCGCTGCAATTGCTCTTTTGTCATGCCGATGCCGGTGTCGGCGACGCGGAAACTTAAAAATTCGGAGTTGGAAATTAAAATTTGGGAAGATTCCTCTTGATTTTTCATTTTTAATTGTTCATTTTTAATTCTTTCCACTCCGATCGCAATTCTCCCGTTTTGTGTGAACTTAGCAGCGTTGCTGAGCAAGTTAAGCAGCACTTGCCGCACTTTGGTCATGTCCGCGTGCATGGTGTCGAGGTTGTCTGGACAGTAAACTTCTAGGGTATTACCGTTTTTCTCGACCAGCGGCCTGGCCGTGGCAACAGCACTTTCAATTAAGCTATGAATGTCGAAGGTTTCTAAGTAGAGATCCATTCGGCCTGCTTCAATTTTAGAAATATCTAGGATGTCGTCAATCAGGGACAGCAGGTGTTTGCCGGCGCAGCAGATTTTTTCGAGGTCAGGGACGGATTCGCAACTGCCCAATTCTTCGGCTTCTTCTTGGAGCATTTCGCTGTAGCCGATTATGGCATTGAGGGGTGTGCGAAGTTCGTGGCTCATGTTGGCGAGAAATGTGCTTTTTGCCCGGTTGGCTGATTCTGCTGCTTCTAGGGCCAACTGCATGGCGGATTCTGCTTGTTTGCGATCGGTGATGTCTTGGACTGTGCCTTCGTAGTACAAAACCCTGCCGTTTTCGTCGCAGATGCTGCGCGCGTTTTCGGAAATCCAGATTGTGCTACCGTCTCGGCGGTATATTTGGGATTCAAATTTTGACACTTGGCCGCGCGCGCCCAATTGGGCCATAAACTCGGCGCGCCGATTGGGGTTCACGTAAAATTGATGGTTGATATCGGTGAGTTCGGCAAGCATTTGGGTACTGGATTCGTAGCCGTAAATTCGAGCTAGTGCGCTATTGCCGCTGAGGTAGTACCCGGAAGGCGTTGTCTGGAATATGCCTTCGACTGCGTTTTCAAAGATGCTGCGGTATTTTGTTTCGGATTGTCTCAAGGCTGCTTCTGCTCGCTTGCGCTCTAGGGCATTGGCGAGCATTTCTCCTACCATTTTTAGCTGTGTGGATATTGTGGATATTTCGGTTCCTCGACCTGCTGTTTGCTTTAAGCCCTCGAATCCGAGAAATCCTACTAGGTTTTTACTACAACTAATTAGGGGAATAATTATCAGCGATTGGATATTTTTTAGGTGTTTTTGTGATTCTAATTTATTGATGGAAGCGCCCATTGCAGGTATTGAGGCGGTTGCTGTTTCATTGACTGTTTGGGATGGGGAGTCTGTCTGGAATTGGGCTGGATTTTTACCGATAAAATAGGCAATTTCGGCGATTGCTGAGGGCGGGATTTCGCCAATTTCTGGAATATAGAGGCATTCGGCGCGATCGAGCTTTTCTGCAATCCAAGGGATTTGTGCGATGTCTATTGGTTTGTCGGTGCTGTTTTTGACTGCCGGAATGCTTTCGCCGCACCACTCGTAGGTTTTGTCGGCGCGGGTTTTGTCTTCAGATAACAGGTAGATGTAACTGCGGTCAAACCCGCTCAAGGTGGCGATCGCTTCTAGGGTTTGATCGATGCCTTTGTCTATTTCTGATAAGGGCTGGCTGATGAAATGGGTTGACAAACGGGCAATCAATTGAGCGAATTCTCTTCGATACTGCAAAGATTGTTCTTCTTTTTTGAGTTCGGTAACGTCTCGAAAGATCCAGACTCTACCGACTGTTTTCGATCCGACTTTTGATGGCAACGAATTTAATTCAAAAATTTTTCCGTCTTTAAATTCTAATAATTCGCTGATTTGAGTATCTGAATCTGCCGACACTTTAATCGCGTTTTCGAGAAATATTTGCGGGTCTTGTAATTGTTCCCGGGCGTTGGGTAATCCTGTTTCGATCGTGTTTTTGACTGTGCCGAAGGTCGATCGGCTCAACTTTCCTTGGCTGGCGGACAAACCCCACATCTCTAGAAAATTCTGATTATAATTACATATATTGCCGTTTCTGTCAACCGCCAAAATTCCTGCATCTGTAGATTTTAGAACTGCTTGCAGTATCGAGAGCGATTGCTTGTGTTCTCTAATGTCAAAAATGTCAAAAAACACCAAGACTGATATTTCGCTGCCCTCAACGGCGGGATGGAAAAAATAGGAAACTGGTAAAATCTTGCCGTCGCGACACAAAAACTCGTCGTCCCAATTGTTGCAAGGTTGACCCGAAGCGATCGCCTGTTGTAAATCTAGTGTAGGTGCGATCGGCCTATCTTCACTCTTGCTTGCCGACTGTTTCGGAGCCGTCAAAACTTGGGATTTGTTGCCTTTGTTTTGCTTTCCGATGCGCTCTAGCAGGGAAACGCCTGCAAGTTCCGACTCTCGCCATCCCAGCAAGCGTTCTGCCTCTGGATTCACCGAGATTACACAGCCCTTTGCGTCAAGGATACACAATCCCGCTCCCCAACTGTTGACACTCGCCCGCAGTCGATCGAATTCTGAAGCTGTTGGAGAGTCTTGAGGGGACTGGGGGGAGTCTGTTAAATCCTTTAACGCCACTGTCTCGTTGTTCAAGCAATCCTGCTGCTGAAGTTCTTGCTGATTCTGAACTCCGTCATAGCTACAACTTACCTGCTCTAATAAAAGCTGCCACTGCTCAGCAGTGGGAGGAGGAGACTCGCCGACTAAACCGAGCTGTTCGAGTTGGCGCTGGAGGTGGGGGTGCATATTTTCTGGCACTTTGTAGGCAACTTTCTACAGTATATCTTTTTAATTAATAGTATATATACGTAGGTATACGGTTAGGGGAAAACTACGCGATCGAAGTCTATCACAGGTTTTCTTGAGAAGCCGAGGGATCATCTCTGCTCTCCAAAATCTTTCAAACTGCGCTAATTATATTTATATCCTAATGGCTTTATTGATTTGGCTATATGTGGAATTTTTTGATACGTGATAGCGAAATAATCAGCAAATTGCGGAGGCTAATAAAACCGACAACGCTCGAAAAGAAATGTCAATAAATTATTATTTGTCAGACTTTTCGGTTGAGATGGAAAGTTCGGTGAAAATAGCTGGCAGCCGAATAGTAAAGGTAGAACCTTTGTCCACCTCGCTGAATGCGGTAATGTCTCCGCCCATCATTTCGCAGAATTTCTTAGTAATCGTCAGCCCCAAACCAGTGCCGCCGTACTTTTTAGTAGTTGAGGAATCTGCTTGGGTGAAAGGCTCAAAGATTCTGGCTAACTGTTCGGGACTCATGCCAATGCCGGTATCTTTGACCGTAAAAATGATCCAATCTTGAGCGGAAGATAATAGAGACAAGCTATTTTCATTTTGGCCACCTCCTCTATACGCTCCAAGTGTTTTGCCTTTCTTTGCAGAGTCGGCAGGGGGTTCGACGGATCGGGTAACGGCAAAGGTAATCGCGCCGGAGCAAGTAAATTTCGCGGCATTGCTGAGGATGTTGAGCAGAGACTGCCGGAGTTTAGTCAAGTCGGTCTGCATTGAGCCAATATCATCGGGGCATTGTATTTCTACAATATTGCTATTTTTGTCTGCCATCGGCGCGATCGTGGCAACTACTTCCTCAACCAGAGTTGAAATGGTGAAGGTTTCGAGGTCGAAGTCGATGCGACCTGCTTCAATTTTGGTCAAGTCGAGAATATCTTTAATCAGCGCGAGTAGGTGCTGGCCGGCCGTGTTAATTCTCTGGAGGTCGTCGATGAACTCTTCGGCACCTAGGTCTCGGGCGTCTTCTTGCAGGATCTCGCTGTAGCCGATGATGGCGTTGAGGGGGGTTCTGAGTTCGTGACTCATGTTGGCGAGAAAAATGCTTTTGGATCTATTTGCAGCTTCGGCGGCTAATGCGGCGCGGCGGAATTCTTCGGAACGCAAGCGTTCGGTGATGTCGGTGGTCATGATTAAAACGCACTGAGTGCTGCCGAGGTGGATGAGTTCCACTGACAGCAGCCAGTCGCGCACTTCGCCGGCTTTGGTGCGAATTTTGATTTCTTGGTTGCTGATCGAATTTTGTGATTGCAAAATCTGGGCGAGCCGCCCCCCGTCTTCTGAATTGACAAATATTCCTAAGTCGCTGGGAGTGCGGCCGAGAAATTCGTGCCGCAGCCAGCCTAATGAGCGCAAAAAGCTTTCGTTGGCATCGAGGAAGCATCCGTCTGTGAGGGTGCAGATGCTGATCCCGACTGGGGAGGCGTGAAAGGCTTTGGAAAATCTTTCTTCTGAAGAACGCAGGGCGGCTTCGGCTTGCTTTCTGTCTGTGATGTCTTGGACGGTGCTGGTGATGTAGAGGGAGGTGACGGCGGCTTGTTCGTAGACGGTGCGGTTGCTACCGTCGGGAAGTATGAGCCTGTAGTCGATGCTGTAAGGCTGTTGCTGAAATAAAGCGGCTTCGATCGAGGTTCTGACTAATTCTCTGTCTTCCGGGTGCACGTATTCCAAGAAGGCTTCCAGGCTGGGTTCAAAAGTTCCGGGTTCCTGTCCCAGGATGCGGTAAATTTCCTCTGACCATCGCAATTGCTGGGCGTTGCGGTCTAAGTCCCAGTTGCCTAGCTGGGCGATGCGTTGGGCGTTAGCGAGGCTGGCTTCGCTGGCGCGCAGGGAGACTTCTGCTTGGTGGCGTTCGGCGACGGTGGCAGCTAAGACTAAGCCGGTGACGGCGATGACGGCGATGAAGGCTTGCAGGGATAACAGTGCTTGGGGGATACTGCTGGCGTGTTTGAGGAAGGGGCCGCTGCCTCGGGCGATACCCCAGATGGCGAAGCCGCAGAGGATGAAGTTGGAGAGGGCGGTGTAGCGCTGACCGAATCGAAAGGCAGCCCAAACTACTAGGGGAAATGGTAGGTATTCGAGGGGATAGCGGGCGTAGGCGGCGCGGGTGCGGGAGCAAAAGACGAGCCAGCCGACTGCTAGTAGCAGCAGCAGCCAAATCGCTCGTTCAGCTATCTGTTTGCGATGGGTGGGGACTTTGGGCAATTGTTGCCACGTCAGTAGCAGCGGGGCGACGAGCACAATTCCCATGGCGTCTCCGACCCACCAAGTCCCCCAAATCGTGCCAAAATCGCTCCAGCTAGATATACCACTCAGGCATACGAGGATGCTGCCGATGGTGGAGCTGATCAGGGTAGATCCCAAGGCTGCTAGTCCGACTATTCCTAAAACGTCTTTGAGCCGATCGAGCCCGGCGCTAAAGTTAAGGCCTTGGAGTAGATAAGTTCCCGTCCACGCTTGCAGGCTTCTGGCGCCTGCCGATATCAATGCCGTGGCGATGTTGGCCGACGGTACGCTCATGCTGAACAGGAAGCCTCCGATCGCGATTCCCGGCCACAGTTGCCGCCCAAACAGCAGCAGGGCGACTTGGGCAATTCCTGCTGCTGGCCACATCGGGTAAATTTCTGAACTGAGGGTGAGGGTGGAAATGGCGAATTGCGACGCCCAATAGTAGACCAGGGCGATCGCGCCTACTGCGAGGAAGTACCGCCAGGAATGTCCTTTGATTGCGTTAAGGAACTTTGTCTGCATGGTCGTTTGGGGAAAAGGTGGACGGTTGTTGGGGTCTCAGTATGTGGCACGGGACAGGCACAGGGTAGAGAAAATGTTTCTATTAGGTGATGGTAGGTCATGGGTGGTAGGTACTGGGAGAAGCTTTTGAGCTAACTTTTTGTGGTGCCGTTGAGGGAGCGGTTTTTTTGTTCGATCAAATCTGCCCATGAATTTCGGGAGTATCGCTTTTTTGTAAATATATCTCTAATGGCTAAGCAATTGGTTTGTAAATTTTGGTTTTTGTTAAAAATTTATTACCGAGCGACAGCGGGTGTCTTTTTGTGTCGGGCGATCGTAACTCAATGCACCCTAACATCTTGCACCCCGATCGATAATACCTAAAATACCTAAAATACCAATAACAGAGACGTAAAATCTCTGCTTTTAGGTATGTTTGGGTCAATAAACACGGTTTCTGATTAGAACAGCAGGCGGTAGTTATTTTCACTAGATTTTTAACCAATCAATCAAGGCTTCAAGTCTTGCGCTTGGATACAGTGAAAGCGGATATATTACAGCAAAAAAAAATTTTTTGTCTATTTCTCTTTGGCTGTTGCAATATCTAAGGTTAGTGTCAAACGCTCTTGAGATTCTTTAAGGGCGTCTTGGGGGTTGCGGCCGAGAAGGGTTGCCTCTATGGCGCGACCGAGGTTTTCTGATAGGCGGGAGTAACCTGATATAATGGGTCGCGCTCTAGCTGAGTTCATTTGTTCTAAAAATACTTGCAAAACAGGGTTTTTTTCCACAAAGCTTTGATAAGCTTGGCTCTGTCTCGATTTTAAGTTAATGGGTAAATAACCTGTTCCCAATGCCCATGCTGTTTGGAATTCTTCACCTATAACGTATTCTAAGAATACTAGGGCTGCTCGCTCTCGTTCTGGCGAGGTTTTCATTAAAAATAGGTTTTCACCCCCTACGACGGCTGCGGGGCGTTTGAGGATGGGTAAAGGCATTGCTCCGTAGTCGATCGCGCTTTGCTGCAACTGTGCTAGCGTCCACGGCCCGGTGATTTGCATGGCGACTTTCCCGGCGATGAAATTGTCGAGTTCGTAACCGCGTTCGGGTGCTGACAATATTGCTGAACCTTCTTTTAACAAGTCGCTCCACAATTCTAAGGCGGCGTGAGAACCGGGATTATCTATTTGGGGTACAGGATTTTGAGGTATTTCGCCTTTGAGTTCGCCCCCTGCACTGAACATGAATGGCAGCCAGGTAAATACTGTCCATTCTCCTTTGCCTAGGGGGAGCACTATGCCGTGTTGGTCTGTGCGGCCGTCTCCGTTGGTGTCTCGCGTGAGCGATCGGGCTGTTTGCTTTAATTGCGCCCAATTCTGGGGCACTTTTTTGATTCCTGCTGCTGCAAATAAGCTGGGACGGTAAAATATGGCGACGTTGTTTGTGCCTAGGGGAACTGACCAAATGTGTCCGCCGAGTTCCATTGACTCGAAGAGTGCCGGGTAGATTTCGGCTTTCCGGGGCGATTTGTCGATCCAGTTTTCTAACGGCACAATTGCGTTTAGTTCTGCTAGTTTTCCGGCACTTGTAGGACTATTCCACAGCAAATCCGGCGGTGCATTTCCAACTATTGCTGTTAGAATTTTTGGCAGTTGTTGGTCGGGCTGACCGATGTAAATTGGTTTGATCTGGATGTTGGGATGTGTTTTGTTGAATTTGTCTGTGAGGGCTTGAAATACGTCGCGATTGGGGGGGGGATTGATGCCGTGCCACAGTGTGAGTTCGATCGGTTCGCCGTTTTTCGATGCGGGGGTTGTGCGGTTTTGACAGCCGCTTAATATTAGCAAATTTAAGGTAATTAAAATGCAGATCGCTAGTTTTAGTGGTCTTTTAATTGCTTTGGATAATTTGGAGAATATCATTTTTTATTTAGATTCAGGGAAGCAGACTTTTTTAACTGCAGATGAACGGGGATGGACGCGGATAGTTAGAGGTTGGTAAAACGAGCTAAATCTCGAAAATCTGCTGGTAGCTGATTTCTCTCTCCATCGGAGGTGTTTTGAAACAAAACAGTGAAAGCTCCTGCTCCTAGTCTATCTTGCGGCCACATCCGATAGCAAGGAATTTCTGTCAGGTGCGATCGATATTTTTCTAAATGAGGAACAGTGACTGGCCCCAATTCGGGGAATTTGCTTAACTGCCCTTCGCTGACTTGTTCATTTTATGCAGTTGAATAAGTGCAGCTCATGTATGCAAGATAACTTTGGGGCTCTACAATTTTAGCAGAATTGGCTAAAATTATTTTTTGGCGATTGGCATTGCTGTTGATGGTGACATTACAGCGGATTCCAGGTTTATAAAGTACACCCCAGAAACCGGGTTTCTTCTGGATTTCTCGCCAGAAACCGGTTTTATTCAAGAAACCCGGTTTCTCTGTACTTCACTTACCTGGAAAGTGCTGTATGAAAGCAGCCGGGTGCTTGTCTCTTTTTGCTAAGAGTGATTTACCAATACAAGGAGCATCTACTATTACTAAATTAGCCGTTTGTGGTATTTTTTCGGCAAGTATTTTTGAATCGACGTTGGCGGCGGCTGATGGTTGAATTTGGCAGCGTCTTAAATTAGAGATCGACATTCCCATGCGTTTGCCTATGGCTTCGTTGCACAACAGCAATTCTGGGTTTAATGTTTTCCAGGCAAATATACTTTTTCCTCCGGGGGCGGCGCACATATCTAATATTACTTTGATTGGCTGCGGTATTGTTAATAAGATAGAGGCGGCGAAGATTGAAAAAAAGTCGAGACAGTAGTAATGTTCTGCTTGATGTAAGGAATGTTTTCCCGGCTGGGATTCTAAGGCTAGTCTATCTACAAATTGGGGTTGCCAAGAAACTGGAATTTCGAGATTAAATGGGTTTTATGTTGGTTGTGGTTGCAGCCACAAAATAGCAGAATTAAAAGCTTGGGGATTAGTGACGGCGTGAATAAACTTTTCTTGTTCGGCGGTGTAGGCAAATAAGCTGCGGCTGAGTTTTAGCAGAAAATTCGACAATTATTTTCCTGTTCTAGTAGATATGCTAAAATTGAAATTAGCAGTAAAAAATGTAGATTATATGAAAATTTTTACTAAAACAGTTCTAGTTAACTTGGGAAGCATAGATGCAAATGTTGTTGCGTATATAAAACTCATTGGTTTTGAGCGATCGAGTTGGGCTGCACCTGAGTATCAATCGAGATTTTTTTTGCCGATCGCACAACTCGGAACAATTATAGAAGTGTATAATCTAGAAGCAAACTATTATTGTTTTAGCCGATCGATAAATATTACACGAGTCCGGTGAGTGAAAATACTCATAAACTCGCTTGTATCATAGCTGCTACGCGCTGAATAGTCTGTATAATATACTATGGTTTTTTGCCATTACCTAATTGACGACTAATGAGTAATGACTGAGGACTACTTACTAATAACGAAGAATCTATGAAAATTGTTTTTTTTGGCACTCCCGACTTTGCTGTCCCTACTTTATCCAGTTTGCTAAGCCACCCAGAATTTGAGGTTGTGGGTGTAGTGACTCAGCCGGACAAACGCCGGGGAAGAGGCAATCAATTGATGCCTTCACCTGTAAAAGATGTGGCTTTAAATCACAGTCTCCCGGTTTTGCAGCCGCAACGAATCAAGAAAGATGCTGAAACCATTGCCAAATTGCGAGAAGCGCAGGCGGATGTGTTTGTGGTGGTAGCTTACGGCCAGATTCTTTCTCAAGAAATACTCGATATTCCTAATTTGGCTTGCGTTAATGTTCACGGTTCAATTTTGCCGAAGTATCGCGGTGCGGCGCCGATTCAGCGCTGTCTTTTTGACGGGGAAAAGACAACAGGAATTACTACTATGCTGATGGATGCTGGGATGGATACTGGGGCGATGCTGTTGAAGGCTTTTGCTGGGATTTCGCTGTTGGATAATGCTGATTCTTTGGCGGATAGGTTGGCGGAAGTTGGGGCGGATTTGTTGATAGAAACGTTGGTGAAATTGAGGGACGACAAAATTGAAGCTGTTGTTCAAGATGATGCTGAGGCGACTTATGCGCCGATGATTAAGAGTGCCGATTATGTGCTGGATTGGTCGAAAAGTGCGATCGCCCTTCACAATCAAGTTAGGGGCTTTTTCCCGGATTGCACGACGACTTTTCGCGGCAATTCTCTGAAGGTGATAGCTACTGTGCCCGTCGGGCCGGAATATTGGCTGCAAATGCCAGCAGATTTGAGAGTTTTGGAACGCGAATGGCCTGTTTTAGCCCAGTTGTCGGGCGCAAATGGGGAAGTTGTGAAGGTTGTGAAGGGCTTGGGGGCGATCGTCCAAACCGGTGATGGTTTATTATTGTTGCGGGAGGTGCAGTTAGCGGGGAAAAAGGTGCAGTCGGGAGTGGATTTTGCCAACGGAACTCGGTTGGTTGTAGGGGAAGTTTTTGGGATGGTTGAAGTTAAGGAATGAGAATTAAATAACTTCCACAAGTTTGTGGGATGGGCGTCCCGCCCGTCTTTTTTGGACGGGCGGGACGCCCATCCCACAATAACAATTAAAATTGTAAGTTCTTTAATTCGCGATCCTAAGTAAATGAGTGGTAGGGAGAAACCGGGTTTCTGCGAATCATTTGGGTTGAGTAGGAAAAATATAGGAAAAAACCCGGTTTCTGAGATTGTGTGGTAGGGAAAATTTACATACCCGATCTTACCTAAAATTCTACCTAAAATTCAACTAAAACTTCCTCCGTACCACCCAACAAACCCTGCGCCGCCTCTAACATACTCTCCGCAACATCTTTCAAATCTTCGCGACTTGCCAGATAAGTTTTCAAAGCTTCTAAGGGTTCTATACTATTATTAGCATTCAATTCTGGTAAACGCGGCCTTGCTAACTGACTGACTAATTCCGGCTGGATTGTATAGCTGTGCGCTTCGCCCAGAAGTGCGTGCAATTCAGCGTTGTCGATTAAATCTAATTGTTCGGATCGCAATTGGTAAATTAATCTCACAACCGCATCTTGTATCTCTTTCTTGCTAATAGCTTTAACTAACTCGGCTTGCGGATTTTCCGATTCGGAAACATTCACTTTAATCGTCTGAAACACCCGCACTGGCAAAGCGCAAAATTCCCACTCTGCTTTCCCCCGTTCCAAATTAACTAACACAAAACCTTTATCTTCTTTCTCTTCGCTAAAGTCAACTCGTTCGATACTTCCGGGATAAATTACGGGCGGATTGTTGTCAGCGTTGAGATTTTGGTGTTTGTGTACGTGGCCGAGAGCAACGTAATCAAAACAAGGACGAGTTAGCATGGAAACGGGAATGTTAAAACCTTTGCCAACTGCTAAAAAACGTTCGGCGCCCAGACTTGCTTTATCTGCCATTAAGTGCGCTAAAAGTACGGTTGGTATGTCGGGGTTGAGGCGGCGGATTTCGCCTTCCATTGCGATCGTCAGTTTTTCGGTTAATAATTGGTTAACATCGCCCATAGACAGGCTTTCAGTCTCGGAACGTGTCATTAAGGTCGATCGAGTCAACCAAGGCAATGTTACCACCTGTACGGGCCCGCTGCGGGTTTGAATCAGGTGAGTGTCCAGGCGATCGCCTACAATAAACTTAGGTATCCCCAAAGTCCGATAAATCCCCAAACTCGCGCCGCCTTGTCCCTGGGAATGTTGGTCATGATTTCCTACTAGCAAAACCGTCGGAATTTGCGCCTCCACCAAGCGGCTGAATTGGCGAGCAAAAGCCTCTTTTACAAACGGTGGAGGCGTCGAATCCGGGAAAGCATCGCCGCCGAATAGGACTAAATCTACGGGTTCAGAAATTGCTCTATCCATACATTTGCTCAGCGTCGCCGCGAAGTCTTCCAGCCGCGTATTTAAACCAGTTTCGGGATTAATCCGGCCGTGGGAAAAGCCACTGCCCATGTGAATGTCTGAAAGGTGTAAGATTTTAATCATTGTTTTTTCTATTTGTTAGTTATCGTTTGGTTCGGAGTGAGGAGTGAAGTCCTCAGAAGCATGACTTGCATTCCTGACTGCGAACCCAAGAAAGTTGTTTTTCAGACATCACAATATGATGCCGGGGACTTTTTCATAGATTTCGCTAATTTCACAACTAAAATTCGCACTAACAAATTCTACTCTATCTCCTTGTCCGTAAGTTTGAGACACCCAATTTCCTGACTCGTTAAGCCGAAAACACTCTATTTTAATTTCAGATTGAGTGATGAGTACGTATTCTTGCAAACTCAGAGAAGTTTGGTAATCGACAAATTTATTGCCCCTGTCAAAAGATGCAGTTGAGGGAGATAGCACCTCAATAATTAGAGATGGATAGAGAATGAAGTCTTCGGTGGAACTTGTATCTCTTTCGTCGCAAGTCACCGCTACATCAGGATAGTAATAGCAATTTGCATCTTCCAGTCGGACTTTTATATCTGATGAAAGAACTAAGCAGGAACTCTCGCGGAGATGATTGTTAAGCAAACTTGCTAAATTTACTGAAATAACAATATGAGGTTTTTTTGCCCCGGTCATTGCATAAACGTGTCCGCGTCTGTATTCGTGTTTGATGGGGCTTACTCGCTCGCCTTCTAGGTACTCTTCTGGGGAGATGTAAAAATTATTTTTGCTAACAAACATTGATGTTTCCTCCAACCTTTTTATTTACCACTATTGGTTAATAATCGCACACCAGGCTGGGAAACGTCACTGCAGTTTCCCTACAAATTTAACAAAACTCCAGAAATCGGGCGTGCCACAGTTTGCCGCTTTCCGTCAAACCCTGCGATCGCACTTTAATTTTGACATTTTTGGGGTTAGCCTCGTAGAGTCGGGCAATTTCCTGCATTTCCTCCGCGCTAAACCCGGTTCCCACGGTTCCTACTGGGACTAATTTGCCATCAATTTCTTGCGCTACTTTGACGGCGCTAAACGGCCGCCCCGCAACTTTTGTCGCCGTCAAACCCACAATAAATAAATCGTGTTCTTGACAGTATTTAGTCCTCACCATCGGATATTTCTTAACATCTTTGCCGCCGACATACTGGCAGTTGTGCAACACCCAAACTTCGCCTTCTCTATTTTCAGATTCCTGCTGATTTGCCAGGACGAGTTTTTCGGCGGTGGTGCGAAATGTCGGTACAACTTCAAAGGCTGGGGATATATTTGCCAGAATTTCGCCAACTTCAACTCCCGCTGCAATTCGTTCGGATTCTGCCACGGTAGTTAAATCATTGCCTTTGAAAAACAAACTTTTAAAAATGGCATAAATTGCGCTGGGCTGGATTGTGGGAAAACCGCTTTCAATATTAACTGTAGCAGCTTGCGCGCCGGTGCGGTGTTCGCTGCCGGTACAGCTTTTGTAATACAGTTCGCCGTCTAAAATAAAGGTGCCAATTTTAGCGGCTGTGTCGATTAATGCCTGTTCAATTTCAATCGATGCTTGTTGCCGCAGGTTAGTCGATCGCGATTGGTAGTATGCTTTATCTGGCGTCGCGATGACCACTACTCGATTGCCGTCGCGCTTTGGCTGTCCCCAATAATCGGGATTTTCGATGTAATAAGAACGTTCGCTCGGCGCGTCCACCGGCTGCATGGTGACAATCCTTCCCGGCTGCAAATGCGGTGGCAATTCGGGAACTACGGGGTCATTAACAGTCTCTATTCTGGCAGCGGTAGTTGATTTTGCAGCAGGAGCAAGATTGGTGGTAGATTTGTTTGGAGTATTGAGGGCGATCGGCTTTTCTCCTGTTTCCAATTCAAACGCTCTTTTCCAAAAGCCGATCGCCATTTCGGGGTATCCTTCCGACTCCGCGCACAGTGCAAAACCAATAACTTTTGCCGTACCGATGCCGCGCCCGTAATCAGCTAAATACTGCACTGCCCCCGCTTCTCCCATCAAGTGCAATTCTCGCTGAACAATGCGATTGTTCCAGCGTTCTCGAATGTCGCCGCTAATTTTTTTGGCTGCTTTTCGCTTGGCTTCTGCGTATTCGGTGCAGTCCATACTGCCTCCTTTATGTAGGGCTATTTCTATACTATACTAAAGCTTGATTTATTAGTCAATCGTAATTGGAAAATTAGTTGGTGTGAATAAATTTAACTTTTTCATTGGTGAACTAGATTTATTTTTTTACCGCAGAGGCGCAGAGGGCACAGAGGAAGAGCAGAAAGAGAGTAATCTAAACTCTCTAATCCCCAATCTAAAATTGATATTAGGTAGCCCCAAAAAATGCTACTGTAGGCAAGAGCGAAACGATGATAATCATCCCTCCCTAATCTAAAATCTAAAATCTAAAATCTAAAATATAAAATTGTATGATTATCCCCTGGCACCTGTTATCACTTGGAAAAATTTAGGCGTGTACCTTTGTAAAAGACTACCCGCAGCCAGCGTTAGTAAAGTGGAAATTGTCAATATCAACAAATAGTGTATCATGACAGTTATCGAATTTGGCGTTTTTGACAATTTCTCAAAAACTTCCTTCAAAACTGTTACCGTCGGTTCGTGAGAAGCATAAACAAAAAATGCCAAACCCGAAAGATTTAAACACACCTTTTGCAGCTTCCCACCTACCAAATCGGCAGCGCACCAAATCGCCATCGTACCTACTACTCTGGTGCAGCATTCAAACAGGTGTTGGAAAGTTTCTATTTCGGATGTTTTCATTATTGCCAGCACAACAGCCATCGCTAAGTATATGCTTACGATCAAACTTTTTCGTCGATTGATCCAAGTTAAATCCAATTTTTGAACAGCAATCAGACATCCCAAATAAAAGAACAGTGGCCCCAACCACTGGATTTTAATAAAACCAAGTTGTAATTTCAGCAACCAAGGCGCGGCAAACAAAGCCAAACCTAGATAGGGTATCTTTCTAGCTACCAGTAAAAATACCGGAGATAGAATCACCATCGCGATTAAGTCCCGGACATACCAGAAATGAAATGCGATCGGATAACCGTTTCTGTACCCCGTCAAACAATCTATAAAATTGGCGAAGCTGTAGTCTTCAATGTATTTTTTGTAATGACCTTGAATAATAGAAGTTGTTGCCGGTATGTTCAAGACAATTAAGACCATTGCCAATAAAGCTAAGTTCCAAAATAAATAGGGAACCAGGAGAGTCCAAAACCGAGACTTGAGCTTTTCTTGGTAAGAATTTAGCGATAAGTTAAAACTTTTGAAAAAAAGAAATCCTGAAATAACAAACAAAAAAGAAACGCAGGAACCACCCCAAGTGCTCGCAATAAAAGTCTGGAAAAAATTGTCAGCATATCCCACAGAATTTATAGACGAGTGAATAGTAACAATCCCAATAATTAGGGGGAGACGTAATAATTTAATTTTCCCAGAAATTTCAGGCGTAATTTGCATTTTTTACTGACCGAGTGTATGGATAGATCGACCTGTATTTACATTGAGATGGCAAATTACCGTAATCGGTTTGCCGTCAATGCTAAGATAACATCGGATCGCGCATTGCGACCAATAAAGCCGTGAGTTGTGTCTTACTCGCGTTGAGTTAGCCCAATGGCGATCGCAGGTTTGATAATTTAAGATCGAGTTTAATTGTACTCTTATGATGCGATTGATTTTGTACACCAAACCCGGATGCCACTTGTGCGAAGGGTTGCAAGAAAAACTCGAACAGATTGAAAGCCTGAAGTTTCAACTCGAAGTCCGAGATATTACCGAACGCGATGACTGGTTTCAAGCTTATCAGTACGAAGTTCCAGTTTTGTTTAAAGCGCAGCCCCAACCAACAAATTCTGCTGGCGAGGCTGCATTCTCCCCTGAAGAACTTTTACCCCGTCCTTCTCCCCGCTGTAGTGTCGCCCAATTGGAGCAAATGTTACAGAAATATTTGCAAATCGATCTGTCACAATAATACAATTTACCCAAAAACTCAGGTTTTAATCCTGACTTCGGGGTGCTCGGTGTGCAGCTTACTCTAGGGCGAGAGCTTTTACACCGCGCACCAAAAAAACTTAGGCTTTGCACCGCCCACAGCAAAAACCTGTAGAGAGTGGCTCAAACAATGTGTTCCGCCAGTCATATTCAAGACATCCAAGTGAGGAGTTTTTCAGATGAAATTGAGAGAATTATTAGCAGCAGTTCCCAGCATTTCCTTTGACGCCCAACATCCCGCCCTCGATGTCGAAGTCAAGGGTTTATCCACTAATTCCCACGCTTGTCAGGCGGGCGATTTGTTTTTGGGAATGCCGGGAACTCGGGTAGATGGCGGAGATTTTTGGCAAAGTGCGATCAAATCTGGTGCAGTTGCCGCCATAATTTCCACCCAAGCAGCCGAGAAGACACCCCCCCAACCCCCCCTTAGCAAGGGGGGGCTAGAAGAGGTTCCTTCCCCCCTTAGCAAGGGGCTAGAAGAGGTTCCCTGCGTCATCGCAGCAGCCGATATGGCTCAAGTTTGCGGTCAAATAGCCACTGCTTTTTACGGCAATCCAGCTAGCAAATTAAAACTTGTCGGCGTTACCGGCACTAACGGCAAAACTACAACAACTCATTTAATCGAATTTTTGCTCAATGAAATGCAGTTGCCGACGGCAATTTTTGGTACGCTTTATACTCGCTGGCCGGGATTCCAACAAACTGCACTTTACACCACACCTTTTGCAGTTGACCTGCAAAAGCAATTAGCAGAAGCTGTAGTCGCCGGATGCAAACACGGGGTAATGGAAGTCAGTTCCCACGCTTTAGCGCAACAGCGAGTTTTGGGGTGTAGTTTTGAAGTTGCTGTCTTTACAAATTTGACTCAAGATCATCTCGATTATCACCGGGATATGGAAGATTATTTTGAGGCTAAATCGCTTTTGTTTGGTTCGGATTACCTCGCAAATCGCGCTGTGATTAATATTGACGATACCTACGGGCAGCGGATAGTTGAAACCCTCAAATCTGACCTAGTTTGGAGTTACAGCACTAGCGACAAAACGGCAGATTTGTATGCTTCAGATTTGCAGTATCAGCCTAATGGAGTTACGGGAATGCTGCACACTCCCAAGGGTGAAACAGCTTTTTCTTTGCCTTTAGTCGGTCAGTTCAATTTATCAAATATGTTGGCTGCTGTTGGTGCTGTTTTAGAATTGGGTTTAGATTTGTCCGCAATTGTGGAGAAATTATCTCAGTTTTCGGGAGTTCCGGGACGGATGGAACGGGTGCAAATTAGTCCCGACCAAGATATTAGCGTTATTGTCGATTACGCGCACACTCCAGACAGTTTGGAGAACTTGTTGAAGGCGTCGCGGCCGTTTATTCCGAGTAAGATGATTTGCGTGTTTGGCTGCGGTGGCGATCGCGATCGCACTAAGCGGCCGATCATGGGTAAAATTGTGGCAGAATTAGCCGATTTAGCTGTTGTTACTTCCGACAATCCGCGCACGGAAAATCCCGATCGCATTTTGGAGGATGTTTTAGCAGGAATTCCCGCCACAGTAAAGCCGATAGTGATGTGCGATCGCGCCGCTGCAATTCGCACTGCTATTATGGACGCTAAACCGGGAGATGGCGTGCTGATTGCAGGGAAAGGACACGAAGATTATCAAATTTTGGGCACCGAAAAAGTCCATTTTGACGATCGAGAACAAGCGCGAGATGCCTTGAAAGCCAGAATGAATTCGGTTAAATGAATTCGGTTAACAGTTAACAGTTAACAGTTAACTGTTAACTGTTAGCTGTTCGTGGGCTGTGAAATTTGTTGTATTTTTAAGTATTGATAGGACGATAGAATCTGATTGGCACTAGATTATATCTGATTAATCCTGAGACTAAACAACTCAAACTCATTGACTGTTGTATTTCTGCACTGGGAGAAGGAACGGAGTTTGTCATTGAGATTTTCATTGATTAAAACTAATGACTAATGACTAATGACTAATGACTAAGCACTATTGCAGCGGCAAAAATACCGTCATCACCTCGCCCTTTTGGGGTCGCTGGCGAATTACCAACTTCCCGCCAGCAGCCCGAAATAAATTCTTAGTCACGCTCAAATTTAAACTCAAACTTCCCGTCTCCGGCTGCACCATCAACAAAGGCCCGATCGATCGCAAAGGAGCATTCGCCGCTTCTGCAAAAGTCGATGCGACATTACCTTCAGGTAAGTGTTCCGATTCCAACTGCAACTTTAACTGATTGCCCGCCAATGTCACCTCCACCTGAATGCGACTCCCGGAAGGCAAAGTTCGAGTAAAATTCTCAATCAAATTAGTTAAAACCTGATCCAGCATCGTCGGATCGCTGACTACCGCCGGCAACTTTTTCGGCACAATAACTTCCAAAGTGTGGTTTCGCACAGTCGCCTGTTTTTGCCAGCGGGGAATGCTATTTTGTAGCACTTCACCGAGGGACATTGCTGTTAGCTGCACGCCCGAATTTTTAGCTTGCGACATTTCCAATTCCACGGCGCGGAAAATTAAACCGAAGCGATCGATCTGAGTGGTGCACTCAGCATCAATCATTTCCAAACGCTTGACCACCACCGGATCGAGTTTGGGACGTTTCAGCAGCAATCGAGTCAGCGTGCGAATAGTAGCCAAAGGAGTGCGGACTTCGTGGGCGATCGCCTGTAGCAATTCCACCTCTTTCGTAGCGAGAGGAATTGGAGATTGGCAGTTGATATCTGTAGCCGATAACTTGTGATGTCTATGGTTCAAACCATCATCACTTCTTTCATCCTTTATCCTGCCTGCTTCCTCTTTCCCAACCGGCAAATTATGCAACAGCAAGCGGCTGAACTGCATCACTGTTTGATAATTTGGCTCCACAGGCAAAAACTGCTGGAACAGCGCGTCTAATTTAGTAGAATTATTAGTTAATTGGCTAACTGGTAAATTGAAGCTACCGTCAGAATTGGCAAGCAAACATTCGCTTTCAGTCACCCTGCGCCGCAAAACCTCCCAAGCTTTGGCGACTACTTGCGGATCGAAAGAAAATAGAAAAGCCGGAATTCCTGCAGAATTTTCACCCAAAACCATCACCAGGCTAAAACTAGCAGTTAAAACCAAACAAAACTGCTCGTTGGCTAAGGGATCGCCACTTGCCAAAGCCAAAGCCGGGGCCGTCGCAGGTACTGAGGTTTGCACATCAGCCGCCGGCATTAAAGCTAAAGTTTGTCTGGCCCGAAAAGACCACAAAGCTGCATCGTTGTCGGGAATACTGGTAAAAATCCAATTGGCAAAGCCGTTGGCCAAAGCGGGGTGAGTCAAAACCGAAGATGGGCCCGACAACACCAATCCCTGACAGGAATTGGAGATTGTCGATCGACCATTTGCTCGATCGGCATCTGTTTTTTGTCCTGCTTTTTGCCGATCGAGCATTTGATTCAAAGCTGCGATCGCCCCATACCATTCCTGTTCAGCTTTCAGCCGAGAAGCCCCACGGCTTGCAGGACACCGATGGCGGTTGTTTCCTCCCGCCAACTTAGCATCAAAGAGACTCAGGTCATTTTCTTGGCCTTCGGAGGCTAAAATTTCGCTTATTGTCGGTAAAAAGTAAGTATTCATAGTAGTTATAAACCCACCTTCGGAGGCATGAAGGGTGAAGTATTTATGTATAGGAAAGTTCAGGAGTTAGGAGTCAGTCGATTTTAGATTTTAGATTTTAGATTTTAGATTTACCCCACAGATGCAATCTGGGAGATTGAACTTTGGTCTAAAATTTTTATCTTTCCACGACAGGAGTACGTGGCACGGTATCCGTTTTTGGGCTGGGTCAAGCACCAGCACGATCGAAAAATCCCGCATAATTTCTTGCGCCTTCCTCCTAACTCACAGGATATCCACATTTGTCAACTAAGGATATTGGCAGAACCGTACCAATAAGTCGCAATCTCCGCGCTTGCGGCGGTATTTTGTACGATCGCCCTGACAACAGTGCAAAATGAAGTAAGTTAAACACCGTGCTTTCCTTATGCCCACCTCGATCGCCGACTCGAAAAATCTGCTGTCAGACTTAATGGCACGCTACCGCCACCAAGTCGATTATCTGGCAATTCGACTGGAAGAAGCCGAAGGCACCGACATCCTGCTGCGAGGCGAAAAAATTGAAACCCTCAGCGAAGGAGTCTCAATTGGCGGCCAAGTCAGAGCTTGCCACAAAGGTGGTTGGGGCTTTGCCAGTTTTAACAGACTTTCCACCCTCGCCGAAAGAATCGAAGAAGCCATCGCCGCGGCCAAACTGATCGGCGAAGAAGAAACGATCCTGGCGCCAGTTACGCCAGTACAAGACATTTGCTTGCTGCCGCTGACAGGAACAGACCCCCGTCTGGTTCCCCTAATTGACAAAAAGCAATTGTGCGATCGTTACGCGGCCATCCTCCGCAGCATTGACCCGCGCATCGCCACAATCTCCGTGCGCTACGGCGACAGCACCCAGCGGATCATCCTCGCCACCTCCGAAGGCACCATGCTCGAACAAGGTTGGGCAGACATGGAAATGCGCTTTGCCGCCACAGCCCGCAGCGGGGAAACCGTACAAACCGGCCGCGAAACCACCGGTTCCCGCAAAGCTTACGAAGACTTAACGGATCTCGATATTCAAGTTCGCAGCGCCGCCCAGAGAGCCGTAGATTCCCTAGCCTTACCCCCCGTCCAAGGCAACACCTACACCGTCGTCATCGACCCGATTTTGACCGGATTGTTTGTCCATGAAGCCTTCGGACACCTTTCCGAAGCCGACATGGCCTACGAAAATCCCGACATTTTGGAAATTATGACCCTCGGCCGCCAGTTCGGCCCAGAAAACTTGCAAATTTTCGACGGTGCATCGCCAGAGGGACACCGGGGCAGCTATTTCTACGACGACGAAGGCACTCCCGCGACTACTACTCAGTTAATTAAAGACGGCGCTTTAGTCGGGCGACTGCACTCGCGGGAAACGGCGGGCAAGTTGGGAGAAACGCCTACTGGCAATGCTCGCTGTTTGAATTATCATTATCCGCCGATCGTTCGCATGACGAATACTTGGATCGAACGGGGTGACACGCCAGTTGCTGACTTATTTTCTGGTATCAAAGAAGGAGTTTATGCGCGCAATTGGCAAGGCGGCATGACTAACGGCGAAATGTTTACTTTCAGTGCCGGCGAAGCTTGGATGATCCGCGACGGAAAATTAGACAATCCGGTGCGGGATGTTACTCTTTCGGGTAATGTTTTCAGCACTTTAGCCGATATTGAGGCGATCGGCGACGATTTCTACTGGGATGAATCCGGGGGCTGCGGCAAGGCAGGGCAAAGCGGTTTGCCCGTGGGCTGCGGCGGCCCGAGTTTGCGGATTCGCGATGTCGTTGTTGGTGGCGAAGCTGCGGAAGAAGATTAAATCTGCAAAAGTTTAAAAAAAAAGGTAAAGCGTAAGATTCCTACTCGCGCTTTACCTTTCTTTTTTTTTGAGTGCAACATTTCCCGCCCGTTGGTGGTGTCTGATATCTTGAGGACGCTTGGCCAAAAAATCGGAATAGCGAACAATTATGCCTTGACTCGTCAAATACTGCTGAAAAATCGGTTTTTTGCTACGCAGTACGTAAGTCCGCAATTAATGGCTCGAAATATTCAATTTTTCTCTTCTTATCCCAATTTTCTTTTCTCCCATTCTCCCCCTAATTCCCTGCAATTATCGCTTTTTTCGGCTTTATCTCCCGCTTCCTCGTTGTGGCGGCTTATTATCTGGCTCCTTATCGTAAAAGGTCTGAGAGTCGGCTATGGCGGTTAAAATTTCGGGAGCAGAGTTGTCTTGAGCAAAAAAGGTCGATCGAGTTTCTAAGCTTTGAGCATTAACTGCGCCAGCACTCAGTAACAGGCTTGACATCAGGATGGAAGAGTAAACGCGCATCATAAATTTTGGTGGGTGTATTTTCCCTTCTTGATACGCAGTCTGTACTCTGCTATCAGGATAAAAAAAATAATTGTGGTGAAATCATCAATTAGTAAGTGACGGCACCTGCAATTTTTTTGAATTTTGGTTAAAAGCGGGTTAAATCCCTCATCTAGCTCGCTTTTTCGCTGGTAATTTCTAGTTCTCTGCTAGTTGCGGGCAACCAGCAGAATTCAAGACCATGTTCACAAAAAAATGCTACTCTTCTAGGCCCGTATTCCCAGCCCTCGTAGTTATAAATCATTCCCCAATCTAAAATCTAAAATATAAAATTTAAAAGGGTATCGCCCCTGGAATCCTTTTGAAACAGTCTTCCAAGAAAGAAACAAAAAGCGCCAATTGTAAAGTTTTACTACTTTTATGATTAACTTGATAATTTATTGAGTTGAAGTGGCAACCGGGGATTACAGACACAACAAGAGAGTACCCAGGCGCGCCATCAGGACGTTATACTAATTCTCAAAACTCATGCAACAGTAGCGCTCCGGGTGCGTCGCCACCTGCCAATCCTAAAAAAGAGCGACAATCTCCAAGCGACGAACCTTACCTGAAGCGTGAGCGTAAACAAACCAAAAACTCATAATTGTTGCAAGAGTTGGGAGAATTGGTATTACATATAAATATCTTGGTGAATGAGATTCCTTAAAGGAGGCAATGCCTAATTTTCACATTAACTTCATAAATGGTTGCTCTTGTATTTTTAAATAAATTGTGCATCTTTGATTTTTTCGGATCTTTTCTGATCTGGCTTTGTGACAAGAGCGGTGACGCGCCATTCTCAAGGAGGAGTCGAAAGCGGTTGAGGGAAAAAAGCCCCTTCGCAAAATCGTGGATTCAATCTCAAATCTCACATCTAAAATGGACTAACTGCCGCGCAGAAATTAAAAAAACCTGGTTTTAAAACTCATATCGCCGAGTCAATCTCAAATATCAAATCTCACAGCGACTGAGTTGCACATCTACCTGCTGGAATAGCGAGTCGAGGGTTGACGAGTTGTCCAAAACAACATCAGCTTGTTGACACTTTTGAGCTAGCGGCAACTGGGCGTTAATGCGGGCATTAGCTCGATCGTAACTTAAGCCATCTCGCTGCATTAGTCGTTCTAACTGCACTTCGGGTGAACAGTACACTACCCAAATTTCGGTACACAAGTCAGTCATGTTAGCTTCAAACAGCAGCGGCACTACCAAAACCAAAGTCAACGTGTCAACCTTGGCACAGAAACCGGATTTTTTTTCAACAATACTTCGTTCTAGCTTTTGGTGAAACAAGCCGGTTTCTTGAGTCTTTTTACCTAAATCCTGTGTGTCTTGGGATACCAAACTCGATGCAGCAATGTAGCTTTGAGTTTCCTCAACTAATCGGCGGCGCACGTAAGGGTGAATCTGTTGTTCCAACCACTGCCGCTCGTCTGCGTTACAAAAAATAATACTTCCCAACTCTGGCCGATTTAAATTGCCGTCCGGGAGCAAAATACCCGCGCCGTATCGTTTTACAATAGAGTCAAGTATTGGCGAACCGGGGCTCACAGCTTCGCGGGCAAAAATATCGGCATCTAAAATCGGAAATCCACAGGCATCGGCCAGATAATTAGATATAGCGGTTTTACCGGTGGCGATGCCCCCAGTTAAACCGATCAGACGGACAATTCGATCGCTCATAATTTTCAGGCGTTTAAACGGAACTGTGTTTCGACACTTACTGTCAGTCTTTGCTATGTTGGTGACACAATCAAATTTAGACTTAAATTTTAAGATTTGCGATCGAGAGTTCGCGTTAGGAAGTGTCAGCATTGGGTGCGATCGACTCTTTTTTACCTAAAATCTCAATTTTAAACTCGAATTAAGGTCTAGACCGAGGCAAACTTATGAATGCTCAACGTGCTGTGCGGTCGATTTTGGCAGCAATTCCCATTGCTGGATTTTTGATATTAGATTTTTTCCCCAACCTGGTTTTCCTCAAAGAAAACAGCAACGGATGGGTACTCGTGGCAATTTATCCCCAATCTCAAATTGCTGCGGCACAATCTATTACTCCAGCCCCAGACGGCACCGGAACCAATGTCACCGCCCCACGTACAGCGTCGCCTCCTCGCTACGACATTCAGGGCGGCACTACCTCCAGAGACGGAGCAAATTTGTTCCACAGTTTTACTCGGTTCAATCTGAATTCGGGCGAAACTGCCAATTTCATCTCCAACCCAAGCGTTAAAAATATCCTCGGCCGTGTTGTCGGGGGCGATGCTTCCTTAATTAATGGTCTAATTCAAGTTAGTGGCGGCAATTCTAATTTGTTGCTGATGAATCCCGCAGGCATTATCTTCGGAACAAATGCCCGACTCGACGTGTCCGGGTCTTTTTTGGCTACCACCGCTAGCGGTATCGGTTTTGACGACGGTTGGTTCAACGGTACTGGGGCGAACGACTTCGCGGCCCTCGTCGGAACGCCCAATGCTTTTGCTTTTGGCCCACAGCCGGGGAGTATTGTCAATGCCGGTAACTTGGCTGTCGGCACCGGGCAAAATTTGACTTTGCTGGGCGGTACGGTCATCAGTACAGGACAACTTTCAGCCCCAGGCGGTCAAATTACTGTGGCGGCTGTTCCGGGCGAAAATCTGGTGCGGTTGAGTCAAAACGGACTTTTGCTGAGTTTAGAAGTTTCTCCGGCAGCAGCAGTGTCGGGTTCGGAAGCTGTTCCCTTCTCTGGGCTGAGTTTACCTCGGCTGCTCTCTGGCCCCGGCGTGGCTCACGCTACGGGTATAACTACGAACGCTCAAGGTGAAGTGGTGCTCACAGGCGGCCAAACAGTGCCTGCAGGGGCTGGAAATGCTCTGGTAGGGGGTGCTGCAGACGTGTCTGCCAGGGGGGGCGTCGGAGGAAGCGTCAACGTGTTGGGTGACAAGGTAGGGCTATTGGGAGCGAAGATTGAGGCTTCGGGCCCGGACGGTGGCGGAACGGTGCGGATCGGGGGAGATTACCGAGGCGAGGGAACTGTGCCGACTGCCGGGATGACTTACGTGGATGGCAAAAGTTCGATCGCAGCCAACGCAACTGAATCAGGCAACGGCGGCAGAGTTGTTGTCTGGGCTGACAACACAACAGCATTTTTGGGCAGCATCAGCGCCAATGGCGTTTCTGCAACGGGAACCGCAGGTGTTGGGGGGTTTGTGGAAGTTTCGGGTAAGCAAAGATTGATTTTTAACGGTACTGTTGATACCTCTGGGACAAACGGTTTGGGGACTTTGCTGTTAGATCCTGAAAATATTTTCATTACAGATTCCCCAGAAGCTGCGGGCGATGCGGAAATAATTGCTAACAATAATATTTTGGCAACAGGAACGCTACCAGGACAGGAAAACAATTCTGAGCCTTCGCTGACAATTTCGGCTAGAGCTTTGGAAAGTATGTCGGCGACTGCAAATGTGGTTCTCGAAGCGCTCAATGATATTACAATTGCTGATTTGGCGGACAATCAGTTGAGCTTTCAAGCAACTACTGGTTCGGTAACATTTAGAGCAGATGCGGATGGCAATGGTGCGGGTGCTTTTTCGATGAATGCGGCCGATACAATTAGCACGGCTGGCGGTGCTATAACCATTTCGGGAAGTCAAATTACAGCGGGCAATTTGTCAAGTAACGGCGGAAATATTAGTTTGATTAGTCCGGGTTCGACTGTTGCCAACAAGATTTCTTCATCCAATCCCAGCACTGGCAGCAGCGGAAATATTTTGCTCGAAGGCCTGAATGTAACGGCGCAAAAACTTGATGCCAGCGGCCCGGAAGCGACGGGAAATGTCACTGTGACGGCTCGAAATGTTCTGGGAGTGAGCTCGATCGCAGGGGGTTCGGGAAACATTACTTTGACTGGTAATGAAATTAATTTTAAAGGTGACAAAAATTCAGTCAGCGGTACTGGCTTTTTGGTACTGCAACCTTGGAGTCCTGGTCAAAATATTGCGATCGGCGGTTCTGGAGATGTCGGTACTAATATTTATTTGAATCTGACCGCAAACGACCTCGGAAGTTTGGAAAATGGGTTTGCTGGAATTACGATCGGGCGCAGCAACGGTATCGGTTCAATTCTGATTGCTAACGATTTCACATTTTACGATCCGCTAATTATTCAATCGCCAGCGGGTTTGGGGACAATCACTACTACAAGTTCCCTGACAGGGGCAGACAAGGCCTCAATTACTCTCAAAGCTGACGGCAATATCAGAACCGGAAATATCACTACCAACAATCAGGAAATTCGCATCGTCAGCACCGCAGGCAATGTCACAACCGGTCAGCTACTTACTGGAACTGCCCGCACCATCAACACTTCTGTCAATCCTCCCGAAGATATAGGCAATTCGGCGGGAGATGTGAGTGTTACTGCACAGGGTACGGTGACTGCTGGGGCGATCGACACGAGGGGCGATCGCGCGGGGAATGTGACGCTAACGGGGCGCAATGGAGTCACTGCAGGGGCGATCGAAGCTGGCGGCTCGAAAACACCGGGAAATATTACTTTAACTGGCAACGAAATTGACTTGACGGGTGACAAAAATTCGATCGCCAGCAACGGCAATCTGGTGCTGCAACCTGCCGATCCCAGTCAAAATATTATAATTCAAGGTTCTGGCGATACAGAAGCTCTGAACTTGACTGCTGCTGAATTGAACACTTTTCGGAATGGGTTTGCTTCGATGACGATCGGGCGCGCTGACGGTAGCGGTGCGATCTCGATTGGTTCTCCAACGCCAAATTCCACGCCAAATTCCACGCCAGTGGCGGTGACATTTCAAGATCCGATGACGATTCGCTCGCCGTTGGATACCGGCGCGATCGTGGGAACGGGTGCGATCGTCGGTACTGATAACGCCACGATCTCTCTGATGGGCGGTACTGTAGCCGTCGGAGACGTTACCTCGATTGCGGGGATTAATATCACTAGCACCCAAGGCAATTTGACTGCTGGTACGGTTTCATCTCGCTCAACTTCCGGGGTGGCGGGCCCTATCAATATTCGCAGCGCCGGTGCGGTAGAAACCGGCAATATCGATGCTTTTGGTGCCAGAAGCGGGGGAGATATTTCGATTGCTGCGCCGGGCCGGATCGTTACAGGGGTGATTAACTCGAGTTCGCAATCGGGAAGTGCCGGTTCGAGCCAAATTACTGGCCAGAAAGATGTTGAAGTTGTTTCGATCAAAGCTCGCGGCAATACCGGCGGCGATGTGGCGATCGAGGCTGGGGGAGCATTTCGGCCACCGGGAACAGGAACGGCTGCTGAACCCGCCCAGGTCAGCATTTCTACAGAAGGGCTGGCTCAATCGGGTTCACAGACGCTGCTGCAAAGCTCTTGCCCGTCGGGAACCTGCACGGCGGCGACTGTTGGGACTGGAAACTCGAAGTCGAATACTGCCACTTCCTCAACTGCGATCGGGCCGCTGGCGATCGTGCCGACTCCGGCACCAACTACCACTGTGGAACTGCAAACTACAGAGAATTCTCAACAAATTGTGACTCAGGTGAGTCTCGGCCCCCCAGTGTCTGCGCCAAAGCTCAGTAACGCAAATGTCTCGCCAGAACCTGCTGTTGCGTCTGTTGAGGCGCAGTCTAACCAGACTGCTGCCGGCCCGGTAGTGCGATCGCCGTCGGTGTTAAAAGACAATTTGCCCGCGCCTGCGGTGACAGAAAACGCCAGCGTGGCAAAAACTCCACAGAAGCCGGGGAGTGCGGTAACGTCAGAAGGTATCGGGAATGTGAGGGTTCCTGAGATTTCTCGATCGAACTCGATCGCGCAAATAAATCCGATCGACGCAGTGCAGCAAAGGGATAGAACTCAGGGGCGGGACTTTGAACGTTACTTTGGGGGCACTGTGACTGAAAAGTCAGTCACACAGCAAAGTATTCGAGATACTCTCAGCAGTGTCAATCAATTGACTGGGGTTAAACCCGCCATCCTTTACGTATGGGCAAAAGACAAACATTTAGAACTTGTGTTGTTGTTGCCAGACGGCAAAAATGTTTTTAAAAGTGTGCCGGCAAGCCGCGAGACAGTGCTCAAAGTTGCTAAAGAATTTACTAATGCTATCAGAAGTCCCAGGAGATTGAATGCTGTTGATTACAAGCAACCTGCCGAGGAACTTTACCAGTGGTTAATTGCACCGCTGCAACCGGAATTGGAGGCTAACAAGATTGACACTTTGGTGTTTTCGATGGATGCCGGTTTGCGAACTTTGCCTTTAGCTGCTCTTTACGACGGCAAGCAGTTTTTGGTAGAAAAGTACAGTTTGGGGCTGATTCCGAGTTTGAGTTTAACTGATACTCGCTATGCCGATGTTAAGGGTTCTGAAGTTTTAGCGATGGGTGCGTCGAATTTTCCCGCCAAATACGATCAAAATCCTTTGCCTGCGGTGCCGTTGGAAATATCGACAATTGTGGGCAAGATTTGGCCTGGTTCGTCTTTTCTTAATGAAGCTTTTACTTTGGCAAATTTGAAGCAGAAGCGCAATCAATCGCAATACAAAATTATTCATTTAGCTACTCACGGCGATTTTCAGCCTGGGGGGGCCCAAAATTCTTACATTCAGTTTTGGGATACTAAGTTGCGGTTGAATCAGTTGGATCAGTTGAAGTTATCTAACCCGCAGGTGGAGTTATTGGTTTTGAGTGCGTGTACTACGGCGGTGGGAGACGAACAAGCTGAGTTGGGGTTTGCGGGGTTGGCGGTGCACGCGGGGGTAAAATCGGCTTTGGCGAGTTTGTGGTATGTCAGCGATGTCGGTACTTTGGGGCTGATGACTGAGTTTTACCAGCAGTTGCGTACAGCGCCGATTAAGGCTGAGGCTTTGCGGCAAGCGCAGTTGGCGATGTTGCGGGGTGAAGTGCGGTTGCAAGATGGTTATTTGGTACGATCGGGCAACAATCAAGCTCTGCCTTTGCCGTCGGAGTTGGCCGCCAGGGGCGATCGAAATTTGTCGCATCCTTATTATTGGGCCGCTTTTACAATGATCGGTTCGCCGTGGTAATTCTGAAGATAGAAGGAAGAAGGAAGAAGGAAGAAGGAAGAGGGAAGAAGGAAGATTAATGCCTAATTCCCTGCGCGGGCCAATTCCCAATTGCCAATAACTACTGACTAATCACTAATTGAGTCAGCCGTTTGAGGATGCGGAGCACGTCATAAAGTTCGTTGCCGGGGTTCCGGGTGAGATACCCCTTAGATGTGCTATATCGAGGTGATTCTCCGTTAACTAATTTGACAAAGATGAAACTGCCGCCTGTAGCAATCATGCCGTAACTAGGTTTGTCCGGGTTGGGATTTGCCAGCATATAAGCTAAAATTTGCGCCAATCCCGCTTCGATCGAAAACGAAACGAGTTTCGATTCTATTACCATCAGCCACAACTGCTCTTTTAAAACTAAAGTGTCGATGCTGCCTTTGATGATAACCCCTTCATCTTCTTCGGAAAATTCGACGGATTTTTCTGGTTTAATGTAGAAAGGATGCAGATAAAACTCGCCTGCAAATAACAGCGGAGAGACAATTGACAAACTAATGGTTTTTTCCAGCATCGGCGGATACTCTAACAAGTTGAAGTAACCCGCTTTCATCTGATCTAGCTGTCGTTTTTGAAAGTCGGTAATTTCTGGTAACTCATCTTGCCATTCTCGGAAAAATTGGTCGTCTGTGACAAGTTGAAGGTCAAAAACTGTTTTTAATTCTTCTAATGTGACATTTTTAGCTTGAATTGTTTGAACCATAATTCGAGCCAGTTAATTTTATGAGTAATTACAATTTTATCAATTTCCAGCTAATATTATGTCCCCTCGAAAGATTATAACAAAATTGGTTTGTAATGAGGACTGAGAGTCCTAATCCAAATCGCTCGGACTGGCATTCCTCCCTAAGAAATGGTAAAGGTTATTTTACAGAAGATGATATAAGTCAAAATTAAATTCTGCTAATTCCAAATTTTTTGCAAATTGAGAACAAATCCCGGCAAAACATTTTCCCCAGAAAGAATGAGAGGAGATTGTAAAACTTCCACATCTTGACCGGGGCGATAAATTTCAACTTCCCGTTTTTTGCGGTTAATTAGCCAACCCAAACGGCAGCCATTTTCCATATATTCTTGCATTTTTTCCTGACTTTTTTTCAAACTGTCGCTGGGCGAGACTAATTCAATGACAAAATCGGGACAAAGCGGGATGAATTTTTCTCTTTGTTCGGGCGTCAAAGCTGACCAGCGGGATTTTTCTACCCAGGAGACATCAGGAGATCGATCGGCTTTGTTGGGCAGAGTAAATCCTGTGGAGGAATCAAACACTTCGCCGAGTTCGGTTTGTTCGTTCCACACATCCAATTGTGTAGTCAATTTGACATTGCGTTTCCCTGTTTCTCCTCCGGTTGGCGGCATGGCGATTAATTCTCCGTTGGCGTTGCGTTCGAGTTTCAAGTCAGGGTTTTCTTCGCACAGTTGATAAAACTGTTCTGAAGTTAGTTTAATCAGGGAGTTGAGGTTTAAGGTGATAGCAGTCATGGTTATTTACCTGCTGTTTGTATGAACGTGATTAAGAATTAAAAATGAATAATCCCATTTTTAATTCTTAATTCTTAACTTGTAAGTCTACTGCAATTGCTTGATTCTGTTGAGCGCGTCTTGATAGGCGCTGGTTCTGCCGCCTTGCTTGTAAAGTTCTGCTGCTTTTTGGAAGTCGGCAATTGCTTTCGGTTGGTCTTTGTTGTCCAGGTAAGCTAAAGCTCGGTTGTAGTAAGCGTCGGCAAAACCGGGATTGGCTTCGATCGCCAGGGTGTATGCTTGAATAGCATTGGAACCGCGTGTGGGTTCGAGTTGGGCTAAGCCGGCGGTGATGAAAGTGCGGGCATTACCGATATTAAAATACAATTCAGGGGTATATTTGGGCTTGAAAGCGAGTGCTCTGTTGAAATCCGCGATCGCCTCCCAAGCATCTCCTTGATCTAACAGCGAAAGTCCTCGAAAATAATAGGCTTGGGCGTCTTGGGGATTGGCGGTGGATACCGGGCCGATCGTTGCGGGAGTATTGTCTACTTTCAACTCGGATTTGTTTATTCCCGCCGCCACTAGCTTGGCGATAAATGTATTGATGGGAACTGCTGCGTTAAATCCGGTTTTAATTGGGGCGACTTCGCCGGAACTGGTTTGAGCAAAACCGAATTCCCCTTGTCCGTGTAAACCGATGACTCGGCCTTCGGAGTCAAAAACTGGGCCGCCACTCATGCCACTCCAAGTTACGGCCTGATACCGCAAAGTGTAACCTTCCGGGCGGTTGCTGGGGCGGCTGGTAACGAGTCCGGGAGAGAGTTCGGGTTCTCGTTCAGCGCCGAAAAGTCCGCCGGTAGCGGGATAGCCGTAAACGAAGATTTGAGTGCCGATGACGGCTTGATCGGAATCTGCGATCGTCGCGACTGGATATTCTTCGGGGCTTTCAAATTTGACTACGGCTAAATCCGGGTCAGTTTCGGCGGTTTGCAAACGGGTGACGGAGGTTGCTTGATAGTTTTTGCCTTTAGACGTGCGAACGGTGTATTTCACGTCTGCTTTTTCTACGACGTGGTTGACTGTTAAAACTGTGTAAGTTTTGCCTGTTTTGGCAATAATTACCCCAGAACCGTCTCCGAGAGCACTGTTAATTTGTACTGTCAGCGGCCCGGCAATGCTGGCGACTTCTTGGGGGGTTTTGGCGATCGCGGGCTGACTGATGACTATGGTTAAGGCTGCGGTAGTTCCTGCTAGCAGGGTGGTTAAGGTGTCGTAACGAGAAAAATTTATATTCATGGCTATTGCTAATTAGTAGCTGGGTAGCGGGATTTGGTGGAGGAAGGGCGATCGGCGGTTGGTGCTATTTTCTGTTTAGTTTTATTACTGGCTTGACGCAAGGGATCTCGGCTTTGTTCTTTAGTGATAACTTTACTCGCTTTTTTGTTCCGCGATTCGCTATTTCACTGTAGGGCGCTTATCGGCGCATCTTACTTAATCTCAATGTAGCGCACTGCCAAACTTACTTATTAAACCTCAACAATACATGACTCCAACTCGGTGGTTAGTTCTTCCTTAGTCATCGTTCCCCGCGCGACTCGCATGACTAAATCATATACTTCATCGTCGGTCAAATTCAAAGCGCCACCATTCAAACGCAAAAAGGTATCTGTCACTGCAAAAGCCGATCGTTTATTGCCGTCAATAAAGGGATGATTCATCGCTATGTGATAGAGATAGGCGGCAGCTTGTTCGCTAATCGTTGAATGCAAAAATTGACCGCCAAAAGTTGCTTGCGGTTGAGCCAAAGCCGACTCTAACAAACCTTCATCTCTAACGCCGGGAGTGCCGCCAAACCTCTCTATCTGTCTGGCGTGGATACTTAAAACCATACTTTTGCTGACAAAATTAGGAGTTGGCAAGGCGACGGTAAACCTCCTTTCTTTCGTGTTCGGAATTTAGATATGCCTGCCATGCTTTGGCTTCTAGTTTTTGTTGTTCTTCTTCAGTCTTTAAGGAACGGACAAATTCAAGCACTTTCAGCAGCACGGGTTCTGGTACTTGGTCTAGTTCTTGAAGAAGTTGGTCTTTTGCGGTCATGTTTCTTTCCTCCTAATGATCGTACAACTATTTTACAACCTCGCTTGTGCCCATTGGACGATCGCCTCAGTCAATCCGTCTAAGGTATATTCTTTGGCTTCCACATCTAACTTACCCAATAAATTCTGACAGCTTTTGGAAGTTTCCGGCCCGATGGATGCGATGCAAACGTTTTCCAACCAATCCTTAGACAGGGATAATTCTGGGCTTTTTTCGAGGAGATTGCAAAAGTTATGCACGGTTTTGGAACTGGCAAAGGTTATGATATTTACGGCTTGGTTTTGGAGTGCGGATAGGGCGATCGGATCGATAGTTTCGGGACAGCAAGATTGGTAAGCTGGCACTTCTATTACTTGCGCTCCTTTGGCGGTGAATTCTTTAACTAAAACTTCTCTGCCGCCGCTTTCTACTCTCGGAAATAGGATTTTGCAGTTTGTAGGGGCGGTGCCCCCGTGCCCGCCCTGCCAGGGGAAGTTCTCGACTAGGGAATCGGCGACAAAGTTGGGGGGAATAAAGTCGGGTTGTAGAGAGTGCGATCGCAAACTTTCTGCTGTTTTTTTCCCGACAACTGCGATTTTAATACCAAACAAGCTGCGGGCGTCTTTGCCTTTTGCTTGTAATCTTTGAAAAAAGCAGTCTACAGCGTTGTGGGAAGTGAGAATTAACCAGTGAAAGCTTGACAATTGTGCGATCGCACTGTCTAATGGTTCCCAAGTGGACGGGGGCCCAATTACCAAGGCGGGCATTTCGATCGCGCGGGCTCCTTGTTGCTGGAGTCGATCGCTAAATTCAGCAGACTGAGAAACCGATCGCGTGACTAAAATGGTTTTTCCTGCTAGCGGCAATTGGCTGTTATTAATGGTGACTGGTGTATCGATCATATTTGTGCTTTCTGGCTGGATTAAATATTCGCGCAATCTAACTACTTCCCCAATTACGATTACGCAAGGCGACAGAGATTGACCTGCTGTTTGCTGTACAATGTTGAAGAGAGTGCCTAGCCAAATTTGCTGTTCGGGGCGGCCGCAATTTCGGATAATGGCGATCGGAGTTTCGGGCGATCGTCCGTGCTTTTGCAATTGCCAAATTATCTCGCTTAAATTGCGCCCTCCCATCAATATTACCAAAGTTTCTATCTGCACTAATGCTTCCCATTCCAAAGCATCCGGTTCGTGGGCGCTCATCACTGCAAAACAGCGACTCATTACCGGATCTGTGAGGGGAATTCCTGCTAGTAAAGGTGCGGCTAAGGCGGAGGATATTCCGGGTATTACTTCAAAGTCGCAGCCCGCTGTGATTAATGCTTGAATTTCGGAACTAGAACGACCAAAAATAAACGGATCACCACTTTTTAAGCGGATTACTTGTTTTCCTAGTTGGCAATGTTCTACCAGCAAACGGTTAATTTCTTCCTGCTGGGTGGAAGGTTTGCCGCCGCGTTTACCGACTTCGATTTTTCGACAATTTGCTGGGATTAATTCGAGTTGCGGGATGTCGATAAGAGCATCGTAGATTAAGACTTCGGCTTGGGATAGCAGTTTGTGCGATCGCACTGTCATCAAGTTACAATCTCCGGGCCCCGCACCGACTAAATAAACTTTCCCTTTGTGGTTTTTCACAATTCCTCCTCGATCGTCTCGATAGTATAGTTTTATGAATATTGCGGTGCTTGGGCGCACCCTACCCTATCCTATAATTTAATCAGACTTTTCAAGCAGCCTGTAGGGGGAGGTTCACCCCTTCTCCTCAACGGTGCAAACAGGTTACATAAACCCGCCCCCACCCAACGAGATGCACCCGTTACTATTTATGCAGATTATCATCATCACGGCCGCCGATGCAAATTACTTTGAATTGGTGCAAGGTACTATTTTATCGGTGCGGGAAAAACCAGAGGGTGAGAATGTGGCGATCGGCTTTTTCGATCTCGGCTGCACTCCCGAACAGTTGCATTGGTTAAAAACACAAGTTAATATCATTCAAAAGCCTGATTGGGACTTTGACTTTTCTGGTAGAAATGAAGCTCCTCACTATCTCAAAGGACTTTTAGCGCGTCCGTTTCTCCGTCGATATTTTCCTAGTTTTGACATCTACCTTTGGATAGATGCCGATGCTTGGGTGCAAGATTGGCAAGCTGTTGAACTGTTAGTTAAAGGCGCGGCTAAACGCGGTTTAGCAGTTGTTGCAGAACTCGACCGGGGTTATTATTTAGCTTACGGCAAACTGCCTTGGTACTGGCAATTTGTTTACCGGGATTATCAGGCAGCTTTTGGCGAAGAAGTAGCCCAACAGTTGCACAGCTATCCAACCATAAATGCAGGTATTTTCGCGCTGCAAAAAGACGCACCTCATTGGGAAATGTGGGCAGAATATCTGGCAGAGGGATTGCAGCGACACGTTTCTTTAATGACCGACCAAATAGCTTTAAATCGGTTAATTTACGGCACTGAAATGTTTGACAAAACAGAGATGCTCCCGGCTCGGTGCAACTGGAGTTGCAACTTTGGTTTGCCTGTTTGGGACAAGCACCAAGCCTGTTTTGTCGAGCCGTATTTGCCACAAGAAAAAATCGGTATCCTGCACCTGACTGGATACAAACACGACTTAGTAAAATTAGCAACGACGGACAGAAATCAAATAGAAATTAGTCTCCGCTACCAACCGATAAACAAGCAAAACTATCCTAATTTAACACCAGAACAAATGACATTACTGCCGTTATTGGAAATCACAAACAATACTTGGCTGCCCGCCGGAGATTACGTCTCGCCCGGATTGAAAGTTATTCTCCCCGATGCGTACTTCCCCAACATGATTGTTGGGGATACTCAGACTTGTTCGTGGCCTTATTTGCGCCGGGAAATCAAGCACAATTGGTATGTCGATCGCCGTGCTAACTCAGTCGGATTTCTCAGCCGCGACGAAGCACATATTCTTTACAATACGGCTCTGCAATTCAAAGGTAAAAAAGCATTAGAAATAGGTTGCTGGCTGGGTTGGTCTGCCTGTCACTTAGCACTCGCCGGAGTTGAATTAGATGTTGTCGATCCGCTGTTAGAAAGAGAAGACATCAGACAAAGCGTCATCGATTCAATTCAAGGTGCTCTAAATGCGTCGGGCGTTCAAACATCAGTCGAGCTAATACCAGGCTATAGCCCCCAACGAGTAGAAGAATATTCCGCTCAATTCAACCGCAAATGGTCGTTAATTTTTATTGACGGAGAACACGGAGGTGATGGGCCGTTAAATGATGCCATTGCGTGTGAAAAATTGGCTGAGGAAGATGCAATAATTTTATTTCACGATTTAACCGCTCCCGATGTTGCTAAAGGTTTAGACTACTTGAAAGAAAGGGGATGGAATACTGTAATTTATCAAACAATGCAAATTATGGGTGCTGCTTGGCGGGGCAAAGTCGAGCCAGTAAAACATCAACCCGATCCCAAGATTTCCTGGCAGTTGCCAGCACATTTGCACGGGTACAAGATTAGCAGTTTAGAGACAACTAATTCTCAAACAGCCAGCCAAACTAATCAAAACCAACAGTCATTTTATACAAGAGATTTTTACCAATTAATCGGAGAAGGAACTCGCACTTCTGCTAGAGAAATTATTCCCCTGCTGTTAGACTTGCTGCAACCCATTTTACCTAAAAGTGTGGTGGATGTGGGCTGCGGTACGGGAAGCTGGTTAGCTGCGTTTCACAAGTTGGGAATTTCTGATTGTTTGGGAATAGATGGCGATTATGTCGATCGCACTATTTTACAAATTCCTTTAAATCAGTTCCAATCCGCCGATTTAAAGCAACCGCTGCAAATAAACAGAAAGTTTGACTTAGCAATTTCTCTGGAAGTTGCCGAACATTTACCGGCTACCTGTGCCGAAAACTTTGTTAATTCTCTCACTCAACTAGCACCAGTGATTCTGTTTTCTGCTGCGATACCATTTCAAGGAGGCGTCGAACACGTTAACGAACAGTGGCCACAATATTGGGTTTATTACTTTCAGCAAAACGGCTATGCAGTTATTGACTGCTTGAGAAAAAAAATATGGAACAATGAAAAAGTCGAGCCTTGGTACGCTCAGAATATCTTGATTTTTGTTAAACAAGAGCACTTGTCGGGATATCCGAGGTTAGTAAATGAGTATCAAAATACCGATCTGAATCAATTAGCGATCGTCCATCCCAAGATTTATTTTTACAGCTTGCAAGCTGCTAGAAATTCGGGACAGAATTTACAATCAGAAAGTGTCAAACAAGTTGCACCTTCGCCACAATCGGCAGATCGACCTTTAATATCTGTGATTATTCCCTGTTACAATCAAGCTCATTTTTTGTCGCAAGCAGTAACTAGCGTTATCAATCAAACTTACAAAAATTGGGAAATAATCATTGTTAATGATGGCAGCTTAGATACTACTAGCACAGCCGCCAAAAAATTGATAGCAACAAATCCCCAGCATCAAATTAGGCTAATAGAACAAGCTAATCAAGGGATATCAAGGGCTAGAAATACTGGCATATCGGCAGCAAGCGGCGAATACATAATGCCCTTAGATGCCGATGATATTTTAGATCCCAATGCCTTGATTTGTCTTTTAGAAATATGTCTAAAATCCAAAGTACCTTGCATAGCATTTGGTTCTTATCAACTGTTTGGCAATGAAAAGCGCACCGTACCCAGTTACGATTTGTATTCGCCGGAAAATATCAAGCAATCTAATATGATTCACCCGTCTTCATTGTATCACAAATCAGTTTGGAATTTGGTCAACGGTTACAAAGCAGAGATGAAAGAAGGTTATGAGGATTGGGAATTTTGGGTTAATTGTCACAAACATAGCATTCCTTTTTTTGGAACGAGAGAAATAGTTCTTAATTATCGTCAGGTTCATGGTTCTAGAAATGAAAAAGCTCAACAATATCATCACAAATTAGTAGCACAAATTGTTTGTTACAACCGGGAACTTTACGATATGGAAAGCGTGAATAATGCTGAAAAGCTATTGGAACTAATCGCAAGTTAATCTTGATATCATGTCCGGTGGATTACCCTGATTCCTGTAGGGGCGGGTTCACCAATAATATTTGCCAAAAACGGACAATCTCACAAACCCGCCCCGGCAATTGTATTATGGGCGATCGATCGGACATGATATGATTCTTTATTATTGAGTCCACAAAAACAAACTTTGTTTGTGGAGGATCGAATTCTATTCGCCGTAAAAAGATGATTGTTAAATCGAATTTGATATAACATCCAAAAAACGCTTAACCTGTTTTTCCCAAGTCCAATCCAGCATGAAATTAGCCGCTGCTAAACCGCGACTTTTAGCTTGTTGCCGATTAGTATAAACTTGCTCCAAAGCCTCGACAACTTCTGCCACATCAGACTCTCCCCAACCTTCTACACCGGAAAAAGGAGGAGTTAGTTTAACTCGTCCTTGACTCCATAAAGGATAGCAAATGTGGCTGTAAATCAAGTCTAAATGACCAGTATTTGCTGATAAAATAGTCGGAATTCCGCAGGCCATACTTTCCATCGCGACTAAATTAGTACCGCCTTCACAGCGGTTGGTGAAAACAGCGCAGTCGGCTTCTCGCAAAATTTGTCCGGTGAGGTGATTGGGAATTAAGCCTATGTCGATAAAAGAGTCAACGGGCAAACCGTTAGCCACTAACCATTGCGAAATTCCTAAACTTCCGTCCCGGTTGATATTGGGAAGTCCCGCAACGTTTCCAGTTTGTTCGATTCCTAGCATATACTGAGGCCAGAAGTTGTGCCATGTTGTTAGTAACAAAGCCTCTGGATGTTTGGCGCGAAATCGTTTGAAAGCGGCAATTACAATATCTTGACCTTTGCGATATTCCAGTTTGCCGCCGGAGAAAATGACGAAGCGATCGCCAAATAGATTAGATTTGGGTGCAGGATGGAAAATTGTTGGGTCAATTCCTTGATGTACCATCGCCACATTAGTCAAGCCGCAGCTTCTCAAAACATCGGCATTCCAGTTAGAACCGGCGACAATCACGCTATATTTTTTGGCTGTTTCTAGTGCTTCTGCTGTGATTCGCGTGTCTTCAAAAAATATGACTCCTATTTGACAATCGCTGGTAATTTGATTGTCAACTCCAGAGGATGCTAAATTATTCCCTAAAGCGTAAAGTACGGGAAAATTACAACTGATTTGTTTGTCGGAATTGGTTGCTACTAATTCCTGAAAACTTTTGTGCTTTTCAATGACAGGTAACAACAGCGATTTATGCAGCGGATTCATCGATTCTGAGGTGATTGATGGCGGTGTTAAAAGTGCAACTTCCCAGGCAGGATTTTGCCGCAGTTGTAGTGTTAAATTCAGGGCGTAAATTCCCCAGCCGCTGGTGATGCCGATCGGCCAACTGATGCCCATTCCGGTAATTTGTGGGGGAGTTTCTGGGGGTTGAAGCCGAGGCGGAGCCTCTGAATATGCGTTACCAGGCAGAGCTTGGTAACGAGTAGATTGTAGGGGCGGTGCCCCCGTGCCCGCCCTCTCTAGCAAGGCTGCTTTTATACGATCGCACACTCCATCCCAATCACCGGCTTTTTGCTGGCGAAACAGACGCACAGTGGGATACCAAGGGCTATCTTCGCGTTCCAGCATCCAGCGCCAATCGGGCACAAAAGACAGCAAAATCCAGACTGGTTTGCCCAAAGCACCAGCCAAATGCCCGACAGAAGTATCTACACAAATTACTAAATCGAGTTGCGAAATAATTGCTGCGGTGTCGGCAAAATCGACGCAATGTTCGCTCAAATCTTCAATTTGGTGTTGCTTTAATAAAGTAATATCGCCCCGTGATAAATCTTTCTGAAGGCTATAAAAACTAGCTCCAGGAACATCTAAAAAATTCACAAAATCGCTCAATTTACACGATCGCCGATGGTTGTTGCGGTGCAGCGGGCCGCCCGCCCACACGATACCTACTTTGAGTTTATTGTTCGGCTTTAAATAAAATTTAAAATCCTGTGGCGGTGCTAAATAAGGAATATTCGCCGGTATATTTTCCCAAGTAGTTCCCAGAATTCTGGGCAAACTTAGCAGCGGGGCTTGCACTTGAAAATCAATCAAATCGCTCGGCTTGACTCCAATTCGATCGACTCCGGCAATTCCTTCAAATAAACGCTTCAGCAAGACATGACAAGCCACAATAACTTTGCCGCCTTTTTGCTTAACTAAAGCTGCGTAGCGGATAAATTGTATCGTATCACCAAAACCTTGTTCAGGGTGCAATAAAATTGTTTTTCCCTGCAAATCAGAGCCGTCCCAAAGTGGTTTCTCAAAAGAGCGCGGATCCAATTGTTGAGTTTGCCAGCGCGATTCGTACTCCGCAAAACCACGCTCAAAATTTCCAGTTAAGAGCAAAGCTAAGGCTAGTCTCAAGCGCCAATTTGGCGAGTTGGGACGTAGTTGAATTGCTTTATTGTAGAAGTCGATCGCCTCTGCGACTTTTCCTTGTTCTTCGAGGGCGGAACCCAAATATAAGTTTGTTTCGCTCAGATTGGGATCGGTTTCTAGCGCTTGTTTGTAATGCGAAATTGCCTCGATTATTTGCCCGTTTTCCTGTTTGAGATAACCTAAACAACTGTGGGCTTCTGCGTGGCTGGGTGAGGCGGCAATTACTTGTTCATAACGAGCGGCTGCCTCTGCTTTTTGACCTTGTTTTTCTAAGGCCTTTGCTATGTAAAATTGTACCTGTGGCGGCGATAAGGCAAATCGAGGCGAAGCTTCGGTATCTCCGTTACCAGGCACAGCCTGGAAACGAGTAGATTGTAGGGGCGGTGCCCCCGTGCTCGCCCTCTCTAGCAAGGCTGTTTTTATGCTCTCTAGCAAGGCTGTTTTTACGCGATCGAATACTTCCTCCCAATCGCCCGGTGTTTGCTGCCGAAACAGCCGCGCTGTCGGATACCAAGGGCTATCTTCACGTTCCAACATCCACCGCCAATCCGGCATAAAACACAGCAAAATCCATACGGGTTTACCCAAAGCACCGGCTAAGTGGGCGATCGCAGTATCCACGCAAATTACTAAATCTAGTTGCGATATCACCGCCGCAGTATCGGCAAAATCGTTCAAATTGTCGCTCAAATCTATCACGGGAATTTGAGTTAACAAAGTACGATTTTCAGGCGATAAGTCTTTCTGAAGACTGTAAAAACTTACACCGGGAACATCTAACAATTGCAGGAAATAGCTTAAATCGCTCGATCGCTGAAAATCCTTCAAATGTTCCGAACTTCCCGCCCACGCAATCCCAACTTTGAAATTGCCATCGGAATTTAGAGAAAATTGCCAATGCGGCGGCGCAGCTAAATAAGGAACATTTGCGGGTATATTTTCTAAATTTGTTCCCAGAATATGAGGCAAACTCATCAGCGGTGCTTGCACTTGGAAATCGGGCAATTCATCCATCCGAACCGCCACTTGTTCGATGCCAGGAATCTGCTTAAATAAACGCTTCAGTTCTTGATAGCAAGAAAGGATTACTTTGCCGCCTTTTCGCTGCACAATGGCTGCGTATCGCACAAATTGAATAGCATCGCCCAAACCTTGTTCGGATCGGAGCAAAATAGTTTGCCCATTCAAATCTGAACCATCCCAAACTGGTCGATTAAAATTCAACCGTGGCAATTTTTTCGCCTGTTCTGTTTGCCACCGCCACTCGTATTCTGCTAAACCGCGCGGCAAGTCCCCAGTTAACAGCAAAACTAAGCTTAAATTGAAGTGACTTTTAACACAATTTGCATCAAGTTCGAGAGCTTTACTGTAACACAAAATTGCTCGATTTACGTCTCCTAATTGTTCAACAGCACTGCCTAAATTAGTAAGAGCTTCTAGATAATTAGGGTTCAAAGATATGGCTCGTTCCAAGCTAGAAATTGCCTGTTCTATTTTTCCCGCCCCCAAGCGTAACGTTCCCAGGTGATAGTGTCCTGCAGGATTGTTAGGTTCTGCTTCAATTGCCCGCTCGTAAAGCCGTTGAGCCTCGTCTAGCTGAGATTGTGTTTGCATCGCCGCACCCAAATTTACCAGCGCCGGCACGTAATTGGAATTGACAGAAAGTGCTTGATGAAAACACGCGATCGCACTTGGCAACTCGCCCTGCTGCTGGAGTATCGCGCCGAGATTGTTGAGAGCTTTGACGTAAACCGGATTCAGGGCGATCGCCTTTTGAAAGCAAGATATAGCAGCCATTATATTGCCTTGATCTTGCAGCAAAATACCCAAGTTATTGTGAGATTGAGCGCAGTTAGGGTCAATTTCGCTCGCGCGCTGATAATAGGTGGCAGCTTCGGCTAAATCGCCTGTTTGGTGCAGCGTCACTGCCAAATTCGTGGCGGTCTCTATCGAATTTGGCTGCAAAACCAAAGCATTTTTAAAATAAGCGATCGCCTCGGCAAATCTTCCTTGCGCCTTGAGAATATTTCCCTGATTAAACTGTCTTTGATATAATTCAATATTGGTTAGACTTTCTCTGGGCGGTATAGCTGGTTTATGCTGGACAATTCTTTCTCTCAGCGCCAAAGCAGCTTGTTCTAAAACTCCTTCCCAATCTCCCGCTGTAGACTGGCGAAACAGCCGCGCCGTGGGATACCAAGGACTATCTTCGCGTTGCAACATCCACCGCCAATCCGGCACAAAACACAGCAAAATCCACACGGGTTTGCCCAAAGCACCAGCCAAGTGTGCCACACAAGTATCTACAGAAATCACTAAATCCAGAGCCGAGATTGCCGCCGCAGTATCCGCCAATTCGTGCAAATAAGAGCTTAAATCTGTTACGGCTATTTGCTCTAACAAAGCGCGATCGTCTGCTGTCATTTCCTGTTGCAAGCTGTAAAAATCTGCTCCCGGAATATCTAACAGTTTTGTCAACAATTTTAGCGGTAACGATCGCACCTTATTTTGGGAATTTTTAGGATTTCCTGACCATACAATTCCCACTTTCAAATTAGTAGTTGGATTGAGAGTAAATTCCCAACCGGGCGGCGGAGCTAAATAAGGAACTTTGGCGGGTATAGTTTCTAAAGTTGTTCCCAGAAGATGAGGCAAACTCATGAGCTGCGCGCGCACTTGAAAATCCGGCGCATCCTCTGGATTAACTATTAACGCATCGATTCCAGAAACTTCTGCAAACAAGCGCTGCAAGTGCGGCAAACACCAAACAATTACCCTACCGCCTTTTTGTTTGACTAAATCTGCATAGCGGATAAACTGAATTGCATCGCCTAAACCCTGTTCCGGGCAAAGCAAAATAGTTTTTCCCTCCAAATTTTTACCATCCCAAACCGGCTGAATAAAGTTGTGGCGCCGGAACTGTTTTTCTTTAACTAGGAGTCGCCATTCGTACTCGCAAAAACCACGCTGAAAATCTCCCGCCAGCAGCAAAGCTAAACCTAAATTTAGGTGAGATTCGGGGCTAGCGACATTAAATTTAACTGCTTGGCTGTAGTAGGTGAGAGCATCCGCAAATTGTCCGCGATCGTGCAAAGCACTTCCCAAACTGGTGAGGGGATTGATATAACCGGGTTTGAGTACGATCGCCCGACGGTAACAATCGATCGCCTCTGCCATATTTCCCGCTTCCTCAAAAGCTTTGCCGAGATTGTTCAAAGCTTGTGGAAAGTCGGGTTTCAGCCTCAAAGCTTGCTGGTAGCAGGCGATCGCATCTTCAATTTTGCCCTGTTTGTGCAGGACAATTCCCAGATTGCCGTGAGCCTGTGCACTGGCTGGCGATGCCTGAATCGCTTGCTGGCAAACAGCTAAATCCTCATCCAACTTATCTGGGCTAGACAGTGAACTCAGATAAGCGAGATCAGTTTCTGCCCAATCCGGTTGCAGCGCCAGAGCTCGATCGTAGTATGCGATCGCATCGGAAATTTTGCCCTGTCGGATCGAGGCGTATGCTAAATGCTGCAAAGCCTCCACATCATTGGGAGCGATCGCGATCGCCTGTTCGTAATTCGCGATCGCCCGTTCGTAATTCGCGATCGCATCCTCCCCTTGTGCCTCCAAAGCAATTCCCAAATTCAAATAAGCCGCCGCGCAATTAGGATTGACTTGAATCGCTTGCTCGTAGCAGCTTATAGCCTCCGCCACATCCCCTTGCTCTTCCCGCAACAGGCCCAAATTAATCAGCGCTTCCGCGCAATTCGGGTTCAAAGAAAGCGCCCGCTGATATTCTGCGATCGCCTCTTCAGTCTCCCCTGCTTCCGCGAGCGCGCTGCCCAAATTGCTCGCAGTTTCCGCCAAATTACCGTCGATGAAGAGGGCTTGTCGGTAGTGCGCGATCGCCTCTGTTAGCTGGCCGGTATGCTGTTTAACAACGCCTAAATTGCTGTGCGCGGCTGCGTAATTAGGATCGATCGCGATCGCTCGCTCGTAACAAGAGATCGCACCGCCCCAATCGGCTTGCTGCTGCAAATCCACGCCCAACCGAAACTCTGCATCCGCCCCATCCGACGGGACAAATGCAGCAGCAACCGCGCCTAGAGCTTCCGCCACCCGATCGAAAACGTCCTCCCAGTCGCCCCGCTGATGCTGGCGAAACAGCCGCGCCGTCGGATACCAAGGACTATCTTCGCGCTGCAACAGCCACCGCCAATCCGGCGAAAACGCCAGCAAAATCCACACTGGTTTGCCCAAAGCCCCCGCCAAATGGGCGACAGCGGTATCGACGCTAATGACTAAATCCAGTTTGGCGATCGCAGCAGCAGTATCGGCCAAATCGCCAAAATGCGGGCTCAAATCTACGATCGACCTTTGATTCAACAGCGCGCGATCGGCCTCAGAAACCTCTTTCTGCAAGCTGTAAAAACTTACCCCCGAAACGTCCAAAAGCGGCAGAAACTGACTCAAACTGCACGAACGCTGCTTGTTTTTGCGGTGTTTTGGATTCCCCGCCCAGACAATCCCAACTTTCAAAGTGCGATCGGGCAAAAGTCCAAATTCAGCACCCGCTGGCGGAGATAAATAAGCAGTATTTGCCGGGATTGTTTGCAGATTTGTACCAAGAATATAGGGCAAACTCAACATCGGCGCTTGCACGTCAAATTCCGGCAGTGGCTCCCCTTTAACTATTAGCAAATCAATGCCCTCAACCGTTGCAAATAAACGGTGCAATTGCGGGTAACAGCCCACAATAACCCTACCGCCTTTATTTTTGACGATCGCAGCGTAGCGAATAAACTGAAGCGAATCACCTAAACCTTGTTCGGCGTGCAGCAAAATAGTCTTTCCCAGCAAATCAGAACCGTCCCATAGAGGCCGGTATTCTCTTGCCGAAACACTATTATCCGGCCCCGTCAAAAAACAGGAATGACCAGTGTGAAATTCTTTAATTTGCCAGCGCCACTCGTATTCAGCGAGACCATTTTCCAAATCTCCCACCAACAGCAAAGCCAAGGATAAATTCAGGTGAGCGCTAGCATGATTTGGATTTAAATGAATCGCTCGTCTGTAGCAGGATATCGCATCTTCTACCGCACCTTTTTCCAGAAATGTCCTGCCTAAATTGTTGATAGCTTCCACAAAATCCGGCAGCAATTCTAGAGCTTTGTGATAATAATCCAGCGCATCTTCTAAATTGCCCTGTTCTTGCAAAACAGTTGCCAGATTGTTGTAAGCTTCCCAGCTATGCGGATTAATTTCCAGCGCTCGCCGGTACAGCTCGATCGCCCTGAAAAGTTCGCCTTTTTCTTGCAGCGCCACGGCTAAATTAATCAGTGCAGGTACGAAATCCGGTTGAGCTACAAGAGCTTGCTCGTAATGTGCGATCGCCTCTTCCGCTTGACCTTGTTCCTCAAAAATCTTGGCCAAGTTGTAAGCTGTTTGAGGAATATTTGGAGCGATGGCTAAAGCTTCTCGGTAGTGCGGGATAGCGGCTTCTAATTCGCCCTTTTCTTGCTTGAGAAAACCAAAATTAATCCGCGCTTGAACGCAATTTGGCTCAAGAGATATAATCTGTTCGTAAAGGGCGATCGCCTCTTCCCGATCGCCTGTTTCCATTAAATGCTCTGCTTGCCGCAATAAATCCTCTAAAACAACCAAATTCTCCCCGCTGTTTCCGATCGCAATCGATGTCTCAATCCCCTGCGATTGCTTAGCTGCAGAGCCTTCTGCTAACCCTTCGCTCGCAATCGCAAATATTTGTTTACTCTCTTGAACTACGCTTGCACCTGTCATTTTGACAGCTACATAATCGAGGTCAGGCTTATGATTAGCCGTCATTGCGAGTGAAACGAAGTCAAGCGAATCTTTGGCAGACTCCTCGGAATAACTAGCAGTATTGGCGATCGCAAATAAACTCAAAGCCGCCTGTACTTCCTCAAACAATTCTTGCCAACTTTCCGGCTGACTTTGGCGAAAAAGCCTCGCAGTTGGATACCAAGGATTGTCTTCGCGATCCAGCAGCCAACGCCAGTCAGGAGCAAAAGAAAGCAGCACCCAAACCGGTTTTCCTAAAGCACCAGCTAAGTGCGCCACAGCCGTATCGACACTAATGACTAAATCCAGTTGAGATATAGCCGAAGCGGTATCAGCAAAGTCGTTCAAATGCGGAGTTAAATCCGGCACTAAGTGTTGGTGTAACAAAGTGCGATCGCTCTCGGACAAGTTTTTTTGTAAACTATAAAAAGCAATTCCCGGAACATCCAAAAATCGAATAAAATCGCTCAAGCTGCAAGAACGCTGATTGTCTTTCCGGCGCTTCGGACTTCCCGCCCAAACAATCCCTACCTTCAACTTGGCATCAGAAGAAAGCGCAAATTTGCACTCAGCAGGCGGATATAAATAAGGAACATTTGCTGGTATTGTTTCCAGAGTTGTCCCCACAATTCGCGGCAAACTCATCAGCGGCGCGTGAACATCAAATTCTGGTAAACCTTCCAAACGAACTGATAAATATTCAATGCCGGCAACTGTCGCAAACAACCGCATCAGTTCTGGATAGCAAGCCACCATAACTTTAGCCCCTCGGCTGCGAAGAATCGGCGCGTAGCGAATAAACTGAATAGAATCGCCAAAGCCTTGCTCGACGTGGAGTAAAATAGTTTTTCCCTGCAAATCCGAACCATCCCAAACCGGCTGTTTAAATTGCCTCGGTTGTAGTTGCGGAGTGCGCCACCGCCACTCATATTCAGCAAAACCGCGCTGAAAATCTCCGAACAATAGCAAAGTTAAGGCGAATTCCAGGTGGGCGATCGCGTTTTCTGGCTGCAATTCCAAGGCTCGACTGTGACAAGAAAAAGCTTCTTGAAATTCTCCTAAATCGACCAAAGCGTGTCCGAGATTATTAATAGCCTCCACGAAATCTGGCTTTAAATTTAGGGCTTGTCGGTAGTGGGATATTGCTGCTTTTGCATTGCCTTGTTCGTGAAAAAATGCTCCTACATTGTTGTGAGCTTCGGGATTGTTGGGGTCTAGTTTTACCGCTTGCTGGTAGCAGTTGAGAGCTTCTGCTAATTTACCTTGCTGCTGCCAAACTGTTCCCAAACCCATCAGGGAATATGTCAAATTTGGATTGATTTTTAAAGCGTGCTGGTAACAGGCAATTGCCTCATTTAAGTAATTCTTCTGTTTAAATATATGTCCTAAATTGTGCGCTGTTTCGTGCAGATTGGGGTCAATTCGCAGCGCTGCTTGGTAATATAAAATAGCTGCATCTATTTCGCCTAATTGCTGTTTTGACCAGCCCAAATTATTGTAGGCGAGTGCGGAGTTGGGCTGGATTTTGATGACTTGTTCGTAACTGGCGATCGCCCTTTGATACTCGCCTACATCGAGCAAAAGATTAGCCTTATTTAAATGTGCTTCTACAAAATCGCGGTTTTGGGCGATCGCCTTTTCGTAAAAGTCGATCGCCTCTGCAATCTTTCCCTGCTGTCTCGCCGCTATTCCCAACAAACACAGCACGTTAGCTGATTCCGGCTGCACTTCTATTATTTGCCGATACAAATTCTCAGCTTCTAACAAACGTCCCGCTTGGTGATGTTCCCAAGCTAATTTCAAAGAGTCTTCGGCACCCAGTGTACAGGCAGATTTCCGCAATTTTTTTTGAGAAGCCATAGTTGTCTTAGTTGTTTGGGAGTTCGCTAACTGGTAATTGCCAACTTCTTCTAATGTGTTAACTCTTCCTTCCTTCTTCCTTCTTCCTTCTTCCTTCTTCCTTCTTCCTTCTTCCTTCTTCCTTCTATCCTTTACATCCGTTACATAATCCGTTGCCGAACTTCCGACTTCCTTCTTGCTTCTTCCCCCTTCCATCGGAGTGACATCCGTTACATCCGTTACATCCGTTACATCCGTTACACAATCAGTTGCCGAACTTCTACCCCAACAAACAAGCTGCGGGGAAAATCAGATATTCTAAGAAAAACAACTTCCAGATAAACTGATAAAATGCCGCAATTTCTATTTTATCGTCCAAATCAACTTTCGCGCTCCAAAACCACATCAAACCCAAAGCCGCCAAATGAGAAACTGCCAGAAACACTAAATTAACATTAGACAATACGATCGCTCCCGCAAAAGTCGCGCCCAAATAACAAACCGTCAACACCCAGCGAGATAAATTAAAGACAGCCGGCTTGCCCAGCTCAATCGTAAACGTAGTAATATTATATTGCTTGTCCCCTTCCATGTCGGGGATATCTTTAAAAATGGCGATCGCAAACGTAAACACCACAACAAAAACCGTCAGCACCCAAACTTCCGCAGGAATCTCAAAAGACACACTCTCCAAACTCCAGCCAGAAAAAGCGCTTTTCGCCCCTCCCAAACCCAACACCCAATTAAAGTGCAAAAATAACCCTAAATTTACGATCGCGCCCCGCACCGTAAAAATGCACAGCGCCGCCCACAAAGGAAACCGCTTCAGCCGAATTGGCGGCAGAGAATAAGCAGTCCCGATCGCCAAACTAACACCAACAGTAGCCAGCAAAAACGGGCCTTGTAAAACAGCAGTCAAAATTGCTATAATTCCCGTTGCAATTACAATTAATTCCCCGGTTTTCCTAGAAAACGCTCCCGACGCGATCGGCAAATACGGCTTATTAATTTTATCAATTTCAACATCTTCTAACTGGTTCAATCCCACAATATAAATATTGCCGCAAATGCAAGCCAACCAGGCAAAAGCTAGGGGCAAAAGTACAGGATTAACAAATAGCCGCGAACTTTGGGCGATCGCGTACAAAGCCAATACACTCAAGCTAGTACCCACAATTGTGTGCGGCCGAGAAAACTCCCAAAATGCGCTCACCCAGCTTTGCGGAGCCGAGCCATTCTTATCAATCCAAGACTTGCCAATCGAATCATTGCCCATAAATCTCACACCCACGCCAAAAAAATAATATTCTGTAGGGTGCGTAATACGCACCTTACTCATTAACTCAAAACTCAAAAATTCTCTGATATATGCCTGTTATTTTACAGCACAAATCATGCCAAAACGAATCAACCCGCTCTGATATCCACGGCTCATCAATCCGAGAGCAAGTGCTGCTTGAATAGTCGTCCAACCGCTAGTTAGCAAACCCCAAATCGCGCTCGGAGTCAAAGCAGAATCGATCACCACATCCCAAAAAGGAGCAACAGATTTTGACCAATCAGCCGTGCGAATACTTGTCAAAGGCAAACTGCGGACAATTTCCTCATATTCCGGCAAAGAAATCACATAAGGCAAAGCATAAACCCGGTAAATTTCTGCCAATTGCTTTCTCTCTTCATCACTTAATTCACCCGCCGTTTCTCCCAGCGGGCGGTGACACCAAGTTGCCAATATCAAAGTTCCTCCCGGCTTGAGTACGCGGCAGCATTCCTGCAAAAACTTAATTTTGTCTGGCATATGTTCGCCACTTTCGAGCGACCAAACCAAGTCGAATGACTCATCAGGAAAAGGCATATTCAAAGCATCGGCCACCAAAAAATTCACATTGCTTTCAAGCCCAGCAATTTTAGCGCGTTCGGTCGCTCTGTTGGCCTGTACCGGACTCAGAGTAATCCCGGTAGCTGTAACGCTAGCGCCCGTTTTGTTGAGTTCGGGCGATCGGCTAAAATCTCGATCGACCCCGCCATCCAACTTTAAATTATTTTGAGCGATCCTCTTCGAGGGCTGCGCTAACGAACTAAACTTTTCCGTCAAATACAGCGTGCTGCCGCCGATCCCGCAACCGACATCGAGAATGCGGTAAGATTCACCCAGTGCCTTCTCTGACGGGACTCCAGCCCAAGCCAGCAGTTCTTCTATCAAATCTATCTGAGCCTGTCGGCGCTCTTTTTTCAAATTGCCATCCGGGCCGTAGTAACCGTGGTGCATATGTTCGCCCCACACCTGCTCCCACAAACCGCTAGAAGCGTCGTAAAGTTGCTGAATTTGCTGGTAAAGTGTTGATGTCATCGCCGGATCGCAAGTTATTAAAGGAATTCTACCGTTATTTTCCCGCTGTTGTCATAGAAATTGGCGATTGAGTTCGATCGGTCTCCGGCCTTCGCCAGATAGAGATGTCCTGATTTCAAGCCCGACGATATATTTGTGGGTTCCCTCTCAAATCCCAAATCCAAAATCTCAAATCTCAAATCCCAAATCTAAAATCTAAAATCTAAAATCTAAAATCGAATGACTGTCTCGCGAACCATTGCTTTGGGCTTTCTCGCTGTCATCCTCGCAGGTACTCTATTGCTGATGATGCCCTTTTCCACAATTGATGGAACTTGGAGCGATCCAATAACAGCACTGTTTACCTCTACTTCCGCTGTCTGCGTCACGGGCTTGTCGGTTGTGGATGTCGGAAAATATTACTCTTTTTGGGGGCAACTGTGCCTAGTTTTACTGGTGCAGATAGGAGGCTTGGGCTACATGACAGCCACGACTTTCTTGCTGCTGTTATTGGGCCGCCGCTTTGGCTTGAAAGACAAAATTGCCCTGCAACAATCTCTCGACAAATCCGGGCTAGCCGGCGTAGTACAACTGGTGCAGTCAATTCTAGCAACAACACTTTTGTTTGAATTAACAGGAGTGTTTTTGCTGATGACGGTTTTCGTCCCCCAATACGGATTTAAAGAGGGTGTGTGGTCTGCTATATTTCACAGCGTTAATTCGTTTAACAACGCGGGTTTTAGCATCTATTCAGATAATTTGATCGGCTACATCAATTCGCCTATGGTTAACTTCACTGTCGGTGGTTTAATCATATTTGGCGGAATCGGCTATGAAGTAATTATGGAAATGTACCTGTGGCTGCGCGATCGCTTGAAGAAAAGCCCTATCTGCACAGTTTTTTCCCTGAACTTCAAAGTTGTTACCACTACAACGGCTGTCCTTTTGATTTTAGGAATGCTAGCCTTTTTGGTGCTGGAATACGACAACCCTGACACTTTCGGCTCTCTAAATTTTCCTCAAAAAGTGATGGCAGCTTGGTTTCAATCTCTTACTCCCCGCACGGCGGGATTCAATACAATTGACATTGGCAAAATGAGCGAAGCCTCGCTATTTCTGACTATCGCGCTGATGTTTATCGGCGCCAGTCCTGGCAGCACCGGCGGCGGAATCAAAACCACAACTTTTAGAATATTGTTTTGCTGTACCACAGCAGTTCTCGAAGGCCAGGAAGATGTGGAGTGCTATCAGCGTCAAATCCCGCCAGCAATGATTCTAAAAACCATTAGTGTAGTCTTCGGTTCCATGTTGGTCGCGTTCACATCTGCAATTTTAATTGAGCTGACCAATCCCGAAGTAGAATTTATCGCAGCGCTGTATGAAGCAGTTTCAGCTTTTGCCACGGTCGGTCTTTCCACAGGGATTACAGCCAAGATTTCAGCGATCGGTAAGCTGGTTTTGATTGCTACAATGTACATAGGTCGGGTTGGCGTGTTGCTGCTGATGAGTGCTGCCTTCGGCGATCCAAAACCTAGGTCTTTTAAGTATGCTGAGGAAAGTTTGTTAGTGGGATAAAAAAATCCTGCCTCGTTGCTGATAATCTAAACAATGGGTGACAACCCAAATCAACTTTTACTACTTACCCAAAAATCAAAAGGAGGCGGCGCTGTCTCTGCTAAAATTTAAACAGCAAGACGCTCAGCGCTGGATATTCAGTGAACCTGTCATCTTTAAATTTTTTTCGCACTTTGCGCGCCGACAACAAGCAGTTTGCAGTTATTGGTTTGGGACGCTTCGGCAAAGCTGTGTGTTCTACTCTGCACGGTTTGGGTTACGAAGTCCTGGGAATTGACACCGATGAAAAAAAAGTAACTCAAGCTTTGAACGATCGCATTGCGGCTCACGTTTTGCAGTTAGATTCTACTGAGCCTAGCGCTCTTGCGGAAGCCGGTATATTTGAATTTGAAACAGTAATTGTTGCGATCGGCAATTATCTAGGAGAAAGCATTACCACAACCTTAAATCTTAAGGAAGGCGGGGTAGCTCACGTAATAGCCAAAGCTTCTTCGGAAACTCACTTAAAACTGTTGAAAAAAGTCGGCGCAGATCATGTAGTTTTTCCCGAACGAGAAATGGGCTGCTCTTTGGCCCGCCTCCTTACAAAACCCAGCATTTTAGAACGCTTTGACCTCGACCCAGCTCACAGCATCGTTGAGTTGCTAGTTCCTGAAAAGTTTGATGGCAAAACCATCTCCGAATTGGAACTCCGGCGCAGGTATGGTTTGAATTTGCTAGCAGTCGGTCGTGGCGACAAGTTCGAGATCAATCCGCAGCCAAGCGAACGCTTGAGAAAAGGCGAGGTGATGGTAGTAATTGGTTCTAACAAAGATATTAATCGCTTGCCAATTTAACAGATCGACATTTTACCCACATACAGCAACAGTCCTCGACTCAGAAACCCAGTGTCTTGTGTTCCGAGTGTCTCACTCCTAAGCAATTATTGCTGGATGTGTGACAATTTCAGACCCTCACAAACCCGGTTTATTTTAGATAAACCGGGTTTTCCTGTCCATCTTTATGTTCTAATTTTTAACTAAAATATGTAAATTGAATTTCACCAATTCTAGGGTTTTTTCCGCCTTTGCGACCCCCTTTGAGAACTTAGCCAGACACATTGCAAAAAATTTTAACAAGGTAGCAGCACTCGATCGTCGCGCTCCCGCAAACCCTAGGAGCGCTAGCCCTAAAATTTCAGCCGACTTTCAAGATTTTTTGCAAATAAGCTTTGCCCAAAACCAGTACCGCCAATACTAGAGCAAGTTCAACAGGCCAAGGACACGCCGCCACCAACCAAATTAACGAACAAATTCCAATAATTGCAGCTATGGGAGCCGGAATTCCGTCTAGCGTTCTGTTGTCAGTCCCGGCTGTCACCCACCAAGCAATCAAGCAGATCGTCAACGGAATTAAGCAACTTGCGATCATGATTTTTACCCCATCAATTTTTTTACATATGGCATCTGAGCATATTGTAACAATACATCAAAGATTCGGAAATGCGCCATTAATTACGGTAAAATTTAAGGTTAGGAAATTCATCCGCTGGGGTGATAAATTTTATAATTTTTAGCTTGGTCTCTCTCAGAAGGCAGAAGTAGGTTGGCATCAGGCAGGATTTAGGGATTTTTCTTTCTAGAGAAGTCCAGAAAGCTTTCTACCTTGAGAAGAATTGCGATGCGCCCCTCTATGCAAGTTATACTCAGGATTGCAGTCAGTTACTGTAGAGCGTGAATCCATGCTGGGCAAATTTTTTCGCAAGCCAGAATCAGAAAACATCGATCGCGTCCCCCCGGGTCAATACCTCGCCAACGGCTTTCCTGTGCTGACCTACGGCGATACACCCTCCGTCAGCATTGAGAGTTGGGAATTTAAAGTCTGGGGATTGGCAAAACCACAAACCTTCAGTTGGTCGGACTTCCAGGCCATGCCCCAAAGTAACTTTACTGCGGATTTTCACTGCGTCACCCGGTGGTCAAAACTCGACGTGCAGTGGACGGGAGTCAAAGTCACCGATTTTATGAACTGCATAGAAGTCGATCCGAAAGCTATGCACGTCCTGGAACACTGCTACGGCGGCTACACGACTAACATTGCGATCGCCGACTTCCTGAGAGAAGAAAACTTTTTCGCCCACACCGTCTTCGGCGAACCTCTATCCGCAGACCACGGCGGCCCAATGCGGCTCGTAGTTCCCCACTTGTACGCTTGGAAAAGCGCCAAATGGATTAACGGCCTGGAGTTTACAGAAACCGAAGAACTCGGTTTTTGGGAACGCAACGGCTACCATCGGCGGGGCGAACCTTGGGCAGAGGAACGCTACAGCGGTCTGTTTTGATGCGGGCGATCGGGAGCAAAGACGGGGCCACAGCTTCTCTATACAATCTTTGTTGAGGGGCAATCCGGTCTTTTACCGCTTCAATCTGCGGAAATTGCATCTTCTCGATCCCATCTTGGGGATATCTCACACCAGGGGTTCTATTTAATTCAACCAAAATACGTAGACCACACGATCGCATTTTGTACGTAATTTACCTGATAGATAAACTACTTTAACTCCCATACATAAGCCCCAAAAAACAAATATTCCCAGTTTAGGGTTAATAGAAAACTTCTGGAACTGTCAGTACCCACGAATATTACCGTATTTATACTTAAGTGTTTGCTATTGAGGATTTAGACTTGAGACTATAAAAAAAAGTAGCCATAAGCCCGATCCAAATCACTTAAGTTCATCCGCGCTCCCCTGCCCGCGACTGCAAGGTTTCAGACCACAATATTTATAATTATTTAGTGGGTATTATTAGGGATCGATCCCCCGCCCGCAGATGTGATAGAGAGAATTTATGAAGGATATGTAAAGCCTTGATAAAGAATATGTCAAACTTTACCTAAAGTGCGCCAAATACAAACAAAGTATCGCATAATGAAATTATTAAGACGATCGCACAAAAGGAACAGGTTTATGAATACCAAACTCTTATCCGCCCTAACAGCTACCGCCGCCGCCACAGCTCTGTTTGGCGCCGGAGCTCCAGCTCAAGCCTTCTCCTTTGGCACCAACGGCATCACATTCAGCCAAGATACCAGCGTCAAGTTTAACTTCAAAGAATCTCACGGTGGGTATACTTCCTCTTTGGGCATCTACAGTGTGAACAACTCGGCGGCCACTCTAGTTAGCACCCTGTTTTCGGAAACTAAATCCTCAGACAACGGCTCGAGTAACGAATGGAAAGGAACTCTGGGCAATACAGTCTTGGGTTCTGGCTCGACAGTATTCACATTCCTGGCCAATCAAATTTATACTTTGGGACTCAACAGCGGCTGGGCTGGCACTGTCTACTCGACCTCAGCCTTGAATACGCGCAACCAGCAAGCAGTGTTTGGCGCGCAATCGCAACTGTGGGACGCACTCAACACAGAAGAAACGAACAGCTTCGGATCTGCCGGAAAATTCACAAACGGAATAGGTTCTCTGTTCAATGGAGGCACACTAATCTCCTTCGACGATGGCGGTAACGGCAATGACGCAGACTTCCAAGACTTCACAGTCAGCGCAGAAGCAGTTCCCGAACCCATGACAATGACTGGTTTGGCTCTCGGTTTGGGTGGTTTGGTTGCAGCCCGCCGCCGTCGCGCTAGCAAGACGACTTCATGATTTTGTCAACCGGAACAATCTCCTCTTTTACGTGTTACAAAATAAAATTCAATTAGGAGGCGCGCTAATGAGAAATCGGCTCGCCTTTTGCTTGATTGGAAAAGTCAGAAGGCAGAAGTCATATCAATTCTGGTTGCACACATCCGGAATTGTTGACTGTTGACTGTTGACTGTTGACTGTAGAAGGAGGGGTCGCCAAACTGAATGATGGTTGAGTGTTGGATGTTGACTCGATTTTACGCCCGACTTTCCAAGGGCGGATTTGAGATCGGAGGGAAGTTCGGCCCCGCCCAGAATAAGGGATTTAACGGAGTTAACGGAGGGGTGTTGAGGGAAGAAGTCAAGCGTGAAGCAAGAGGATTTTTCCAACTCTCCCACTCTCCCACTCTCCCGCTATCTCCCTCTCCCCAATCAAAATTCAAAACTCACTCACGGTAAATTGTTCGATCGTACAAAGTCACCAGTACCGATTGAGGAATGTTAATGTCCGCCCGGATGCACGCTACTTTAATCGCCACTACAGCCCTGGTGTTTGTCCGTCGCACCTATGCTGGTTCGCGCAGCGTCCAATAGCGGACAATAAGATCCAAAGAACCATCGCTAAAGCCTGAAGTATCAACATCATAGGCTACATTTAAAGGCAAGTTAGTTCGCCTGCGGGGCAGGCCTATTAGTAAGCTGTTGTGCATTTAAATTGTATATTGAGGGCGCGATCTCCTGCCCAACCCCTACTCCCCACACCAGTAAAGATTTATTTGACTATGCAATTTAAATGCGGATTAGCTTACCCGCACTGAATTGGCAAATACGATCGCCTTCGGCACGATAACTCGCTCTCCCCGATCGCTAATAACTTGAGTTGAACGCAGCAAAATCTTTTCAACCGTACCTTCAAAGCCTTCCACAATTATCCGATCGCCCAATTGAAACGGTTCGTGCCACAGCAACAATATTTCCGATAAAAAGTATTTGAAGATGTCTGGGAACGGGAAACTAATCCCTACGGAACCAAGTCCTAACCAACTGATGATATCTGCAGGGTGCCAAGCTGGGAACGCCACGCAGGCGCTCAAACTGCCAGCAGCCCAAGTGAGAGTGTCAATCGATTTTAGATTTTAGATTTTCGATTTTCGATTGAAGCCTTGACCCCACGGATCAATTCGGGGGCTTGTATCCTGGATGCTTGATTGTCAAAAAATTAAAGAAGGCCACGCTAACACAAAAGATTGAGCTCGATCGCCCGACAAGAATGTTTGACTCTCACGGTGCGGGTGACTCCATCTACTCGTTCGCTAATCATTAAAACCTAATCAAAATTTAAGATTAGCAGCGCCGACCCCGATCGAGTAAAATCACAGCACTTGCCCGCCGATGGGTTAATCTGCTAAAACTAACAAAGTTTGATGATTTCTGAGAAATAACATACATGGTTGCTACATCCGTCAAGATTAAACACGAAGTCAAAGACTTGTCCCTCGCCCCCTTGGGAAAGCAACGTATCGAGTGGGCCGGCCGGGAAATGCCCGTTTTGCGGCAAATTCAAGAACGCTTCGCTAAAGAAAAGCCTTTCGCTGGCATTCGCTTGGCTGCTTGCTGCCACGTAACCACAGAAACCGCTCATTTGGCAATCGCCATCAAACTCGGCGGTGGCGACGCCGTACTGATCGCCAGCAACCCCTTGAGCACTCAAGATGACGTAGCAGCTTGCTTAGTTGAAGACTACGGCATTTCCGTCTTCGCCCTCAAAGGAGAAGACGCGGCTACCTACGAACGTCACGTCTACACAGCCCTAGACCACCGCCCCAATATTATCATCGACGACGGCAGCGACGTGGTAGCGGCCCTGATCCAGCACCGCCCGAACCAAATTTCCGACTTAATCGGAACTACCGAAGAAACTACCACAGGCATCGTGCGCCTGCGGGCCATGTTGAAAGACGGCGTGCTGACTTTCCCCGCAATGAACGTCAACGACGCCGACACCAAGCACTTCTTCGACAACCGCTACGGTACCGGTCAATCTACCCTAGACGGCATTATCCGCGCTACCAATATTTTGTTAGCCGGTAAAAATATTGTGGTTGCAGGTTACGGTTGGTGCGGCAAAGGCACGGCACTGCGCGCCCGCGGAATGGGTGCTAACGTAATTGTCACAGAAATCGATCCGATTCGGGCGATCGAAGCAGTGATGGACGGTTTCCGCGTCATGCCGATGGACGAAGCAGCAACAGTCGGAGATATATTCATTACCGTTACCGGCAACAAACACGTCATTCGTGCCGAACATTTCGAGACAATGAAAGACGGCGCAATTGTTTGCAATTCCGGTCACTTCGACATTGAAATTGACCTCAAATCCCTCGGCGCAAAAAGCACCGACGTGAAAACAGTCCGGTCTTTCACTCAAGAATATCACCTGAATAATGGCAAGTCGATTATTGTGTTGGGCGAAGGTCGTTTGATCAACTTGGCAGCAGCCGAAGGACACCCCAGCGCCGTGATGGATATGAGCTTTGCTAACCAAGCTTTAGCCTGCGAATATCTAGTTACGAACAAAGGCAAACTAGAGCCTGGTATTCACTCAATTCCCGTGGAAGTTGACAAAGAAATTGCCCGTCTCAAATTGGAAGCAATGGGTATTCACATTGATACCTTGACTGCCGAACAAATTGAGTACACAAACTCTTGGACTTCGGGTACTTAATCATAGTATTCTCGTTCCCAGGATCAGCCTGGGAATGAATGCAGCAAGGCTCTGCCTCCCTCATGGGGAGTCGAGGCAGAGCCTCTCGATATGTGTTCCCAGGCAGAGCCTAGGAACGAGCAATGACTAATGACTTCTTCTTACCAAATTAGGGAATCAAAATGGTTGAATGGATAACTAACACAATGCAGTCTATGGGCTATTTCGGAATAGGACTGTTGATGTTTTTAGAAAATCTTTTCCCCCCCATACCCTCAGAATTGATTATGCCGCTGGCAGGGTTCACGGTATTCCAGAACCGAATGGAGTTTTCACCGGCGATCGCCGCAGGGGTAATCGGTACAGTTTTGGGGGCGCTTCCCTGGTACTATGCTGGTAAATTATTGAGCGAAGAACGCTTGAGGAATTTAGCCGACAAATACGGCAAGTGGATTACTGTATCGGGGGCCGATATTGACAAAGCAAATAGATGGTTTAACAGACACGGCAACAAAGCCGTGTTTTTGTGTCGCCTAGTACCCGGAGTTCGCACCCTGATTTCCCTGCCCGCTGGCATCAATAATATGCCTTTAATTCCTTTTTTAATCTACTCAACAGGAGGTACTCTTTTATGGGTAAGTTTCCTGACTTTTACCGGATATAAATTAGGGCAAAATTATACACTTGTAGAGGAATATCTGGCCCCGGTTTCCAAAATAGTTGTGGTGATTATTGTCATTTGGTGTATTTTGTGGGTTGTGAAGAAGAATATGCAGAAGGAAAAATATCGCAAATAAATGCAAAATTTGTGAAAATAATCTGCCTTTATTTGCGTTCATCGGCGGCTACAATCACCATTTTGACCCCACCCCAAAACGCATACAACTTTCCGACAGGAGTCGTGCGTTATCAACCCAAAATTTTAGACTAAGGTTCAACCTCCCCGATTAATCTGGGGAGTAAATCTAAAAATCTAAAATGTAAAATCTAAAATCCACTGACTTGTTTCCAGCATCCTCTCAACCGTAGCGCTGAAAGATAGAGAGGGAAATTTGATAGAAAATTCTGCTATCTTGGCTACTTTTTTAAATTAACTTTTAAATGGGCGATCGCCCAAAAGTCACAGTGACGGGCAGCCTATCGCCCAAAAATCCAACTTAAATTTATACAAATATTTAGGATTGGTGGAGGTTTAGGCAGATAATCGTGGCAAAATAGGGAACATTCCTATCCGCGCTGTTAAGATATGTACGAAAAGATTGTAGCCCCGACAACAGGTTCTAAAATTACTTTCAAAGACGGTTTGCCGATCGTCCCCAATGACCCAATTATTCCCTTCATTCGCGGCGACGGTACGGGCGTTGACTTGTGGCCTGCATCCCAGAAAGTCATGGATGCTGCGGTAGAAAAGGCTTACGGTGGCGATCGAAAAATCAACTGGTTTAAAATCTATGTAGGCGACGAAGCTTGCGATGTCTACGGTACTTACCAATATCTGCCCCAAGATTCCTTAGACGCCATCAAAGAATACGGAGTCGCCATCAAAGGGCCGCTGACAACGCCCGTAGGTGGCGGAATTCGATCGCTAAACGTAGCTTTGCGGCAAATCTTTGACCTTTACGCCTGCGTGCGGCCCTGCAAATATTATGCTGGAACACCATCGCTACACAAAACTCCTGAACTCCTAGACGTAATTATTTACCGGGAAAATACAGAAGATATTTACCTCGGAATTGAATGGGCCAAAGGCAGCGAAATCGGCAAAAAATTGATTGAATTCCTCAATAATGAGTTAATTCCGGCAACACCAGAACATGGCAAAAAACAAATTCGCCTCGATTCTGGCATCGGAATTAAACCCATTAGCAAAACAGGTTCTCAGCGTTTAGTGCGGCGCGCCATTACCCACGCTTTACGGTTGCCGAAAGATAAGCAGCAAGTGACTTTGGTGCACAAAGGCAACATCATGAAATATACTGAAGGAGCTTTCCGAGATTGGGGTTATGAATTAGCCACCACCGAGTTTCGCCAACAGTGCGTAACTGAAAGAGAGTCTTGGATTCTGGGCAACAAAGAAAAAAATCCCGACATTAGCTTAGAAGATAATGCTCGCCAAATAGACCCAGGATACGATGCCTTGACCCCAGAAAAACAAGCCAAAATTCGTCAAGAAGTAGCCGACGTTCTGTTTGCAATTTGGGACAGTCACGGCAGCGGCCAGTGGAAAGAAAAAATCATGGTCAACGACCGAATTGCTGACAGTATTTTCCAACAAATTCAAACCAGGCCAGCAGAGTATTCGATTTTGGCGACAATGAATCTGAACGGGGATTATTTGTCCGATGCGGCTGCGGCCATTGTCGGCGGCTTGGGTATGGGCCCCGGTGCTAATATTGGTGATGAATGTGCAGTTTTTGAGGCGACTCACGGCACTGCACCGAAACACGCTGGTTTGGATAAAGTCAATCCCGGTTCCCTGATTTTGTCCGGGGTGATGATGTTAGAATACATGGGATGGCAGGAAGCAGCAGACTTGATTAAGAAGGGTTTGGGAGCGGCAATTTCTAACGGCGAAGTTACTTATGATTTGGCGAGGTTGATGGAGCCGCCGGTGCCTGAGTTGAAGTGTTCGGAGTTTGCTGAGGCGATTATTAAGCATTTCGCCGATTGAGTTTGAGGGCTTTTTTTGAACGGGCTCGCGTGCCCGTTCCACAACCAGTCAATTTGCTTGTGGGGCGGGCTTCTAGCGCTTTTTTTGAACGGGCTAAGCTGTGTTGCATCTAGATTGCCTATGGTATTAGAGAGGGAGAGGGGGAGAAGAGGAGAGGGGGAGAGGATTTGACGATTGTTGATCGGGACTCGAAATATGCAATTTAAATGAACAACAGCTTAGAAGCCCGTTCCACAATTAGTAAACTTGCTTTGTGGGGAGTAGGGGTTGGGCACGCGAGCCCGCCCGCTGTTTATTAAGAACGGGCTCGCGTGCCCGTTCCACAAAAGTAAACTTGCTTGTGGGGTGTCCTGCCCTCCTGAAAATACAATTTAGAGGCGGGGTTTATAATGATGGGACAGCCATGCCGCGCTCAACGGCGGGACGCTTTTGCACGGTTTCTACCCAACGTTTGAGGTGGGGGTGGTTGTCGAGGGTTAATCCTTGAAATTCGTAAATAGCAACCCAGGGATAGGTAGCAATGTCGGCAATCGAATAGTCGCCGCAGATGTATTCGTATTTTGCTAGTTGAGTGTCTAATACTCCGTAGAGGCGCAAGGTTTCTTTTTCGTAGCGCCCGATCGCATAGGGAATTTGTTCGGGTGCAAAGCGTTTGAAGTGGTTTAGCTGACCAAACATCGGGCCGACGCTGGCCATTTGAAACATCAGCCATTCCATAACTTGAAAGTATTTTTGTTTGTCTGTGGGCAGAAATCTGCCGCTTTTTTCGGCTAGATAGATCAGAATAGCGCCGGACTCGAAGACGGTGATGCCGTTATCTCGATCGACTATCGCCGGAATTTTGCTGTTGGGGTTGATGGCGATGAACTCTGGGCTAAATTGGTCGTTTTTTGTGATGTCGATGACGTGCACGTTGTAGGGTAAACCTATTTCTTCGAGCATGATCGAAACTTTGCGGCCGTTCGGTGTGGTAAAAGTGTATAGGTCGATCATAAGTTGTCCGCCTTTTCTCAAGCAGGTATAAACTATATTATAATAATTTCAGGCAAATAGCTAATCATAATGGATCTTATTGAAATTCTCAAAGACGATTATCAAAGATTTCCCGATAATCAGACTTACAGCATCTATGCAAAAGATGTTTATTTTGAAGACCCAGTGAATCGATTTACAGGAGTCGATCGCTACCGCAAAATGATCGGGTTTATGGGGACTTTTTTTCAGGATGTAAATCTCGATTTGCACGGGATTTCGCAGTCTGGAGATACTATAGACACTCGCTGGACTCTGAGCTGGATCGCACCGCTACCTTGGAAACCGAAAATGGCGATCGCCGGTAGGAGCGAACTGAAAGTCAACAGCGACGGTTTAATTGTTTCTCACATCGATTACTGGGACTGTTCGCGGTTGGATGTGCTCAAACAGCTTGTATTTCCTGTGAAAACTAATGTTTGAGAATTGTTCTTAGGTTTGTTAGCAATAAAAAATAGTGTTTCAAGAGCGAGATCCCTTTTTTAAGGCAAATATTAGCAGATAAACACAGATGAACGCTGATTGATTTTTATGGGTCGCAATTGATATCTGAAATAAATAATTTTAACTTATCTTGACATGGCAGCAATTTCGTGAGTTAGCGAAAATGTGCTGTGTCCGGCGGCTGCTTGTCGCCCAAATTAATTACCCACAAAATTAATTCCCGTTACATAACGTTACAATATAGGAGTAAACTACTTTCAGGCGAGCTAAACAATCAATGCGCTTAATATTAATGACCGGAAAAGGCGGCGTCGGCAAAACCTCCGTAGCCGCTGCGACGGGGCTGCGGTGTGCCGAATTGGGATACAAAACCCTAGTGCTGAGTACAGATCCCGCTCACTCCTTAGCCGACAGCTTCGACATGGAACTCGGACACGATTCGCGGCTGGTGAAACCGAATTTGTGGGGAGCAGAATTAGACGCTCTCAGGGAATTAGAAGGCAATTGGGGAGCCGTTAAGCGCTACATTACTCAAGTCTTGCGAGCGCAGGGGCTCGAAGGGGTGCAAGCTGAAGAATTAGCCATCTTGCCAGGAATGGATGAAATCTTCGGTTTGGTGCGAATGAAGCGGCATTACGACGAAGGCGAATTTGATGTTTTAATTATCGATTCGGCTCCAACTGGCACAGCATTGAGACTGCTAAGTTTGCCCGAAGTTGGCGGCTGGTACATGAGAAAATTTTACAAGCCGCTGCAAGGCATATCCGCCGCCCTTAGACCCTTAGTTGAACCTATTTTTAGACCAATTGCGGGTTTTTCTTTACCAGACAAAGAGGTGATGGATGCACCTTACGAATTTTACGAACAAATCGAAGCTTTGGAAAAGGTTTTAACTGACAATACTGTGACTTCGGTAAGGTTAGTTACCAATCCCGAAAAAATGGTAATTAAAGAGTCTCTGCGGGCTCATGCCTATTTGAGTTTGTACAATGTAGCCACAGATTTAGTAGTAGCTAACCGGATTATTCCCGCAGAAGTAACTGACCCATTTTTTAAACGGTGGAAAGAAAGCCAGGAACAGTACCGTCAGGAAATTCACTCAGATTTCATGCCGCTGCCAGTTAAGGAGGTGCCACTTTATTCCGAAGAAATGTGCGGTTTGCCAGCTTTGGAACGGTTGAAAGAAACGCTTTACAAAGACGAAGATCCAAGTCAAGTTTATTACAAAGAAAATACGATTAAGATCGTGCAGGAAAACAATCAATATAGTCTTGAACTGTATTTGCCCGGAATTGCTAAGGATCAGATCCAGTTGACCAAAACGGGAGATGAGTTGAATGTTCGGATTGGGAATCACCGCCGTAATTTGGTGTTGCCGCAAGCTTTAGCGGCGCTGCAACCTTCGGGGGCGAAGATGGAGGATGATTATTTGAAGATTAAGTTTGCTTAACAAGACTTACGCACGCTTCTACCTAAAAAACCCGGTTTCTAGGAAAAATCGTGGATTATCCCTTGAGATATTCACGCAGAAACCGGGTTTTTGGCCCGCGTGCAGGTATTGAGCTATTCAGCAGACTTACGCCATTCTTGTCCGAGGCGAACTGCTTTGTCAAAAGTAGCACGGTTGCGTCTGCGTTTATGAGACAGTGACTTTTGTAATGGTATCAATTCCGATTGTAGCGGAATGATTTAACCGCAGAGGGCGCAGAGGGCGCAGAGTCTGCAGAAGAGAGAGATGAATAATTCCGATGTCAACGGGTTGGATATGAGATGCTGCTGGCTAGATACAATTAACATGATTTAGCATGAACGACTTCCTTTAATGCCTCATCAATCACTGCATCGCTGACACCTCGGCGCTTCAAACTTGCTACTAAGGCTCTTACTGTCTCGCTCTCAAATCGTTCTAAATCAACGCGCAAACCTTGACCGATATAAGCACGAATTAATGGCTGATAACCCGAAAAACCCAACAAGGGTGCAACTTTCTTTAGATATTCCACAACATCTTCGGGCATACGAATCGTCACGCTAGTCATTGGACGGTTGCGGTTTAATCGCTGTTTTAATGCTTCAACCTTCATACTCTGCCCTCTCCTGACGAGTTGCTTTACGTGCTGAAATAAGTTGCGGCTCTTGTACCCGGTAAACAATTCCCTATTATAAGCCCCACCGATTATCTTAGAAAATCAGTAATTTTATTCCATTTCATCACTTCCGCCAAGTCAATCGCCGTCAACCCATCAGGATTCTTAATCATTTTATCAGCGCCATACTTTAATAATAATTTAACAGGAGTTAAGTTGCCAGCCAATGCCTCACATTGCAGCATAGTCCAGCCATTTTCATCAATTTGATTTACAATGGTAGGATTTTCACTTAATGCAGAATCAATTTTTGCAGCCATATTCTCACTCATTGGATGCTCGCCGATTTCATATTCATCCTTATTTCTTGATTCTTGATTTAAATAGCTATCGGGAACAATTCGGATTTCTCTCGGATCGCCGAATTCCAAACCCCAAGCATCATCATGCACACGCCTTCGATCGCTATTCATTGTAAGCCGTATTGCATTAACAGTATATGCACCATAAACCATCCCATCAATAGAATATATCCAATCATTGATATCGTTGAAGCCCATCACAATCTGGTCGCCCGATCCAATTCCATCTATCCATCTCGGATCGTTTAATAAATCTCCACTAACTTTCAGACCATCAAAATTAACATTCTCCACCCACATATGTTCAACTGATGGTGCAGAATCCGTCACCTTTCCCGTCGGAAATCCAAGTTTTACTGCACTTATATCCAGCCCAGGAATTATCCGCCGCCTTTCCCATGACAACTCACGCCAAAAATATTTAAATGATTCGCGTGCCTTCTTGCTAGCAAGATTTATATCCGGGTCATCACCCTGAAATCGATAAATATTTTGACTCATTTACCACTCCGCAGTTGATTGTTAGAGGTACTTCTAATATTAATATACATCATAAGCAGGTTAAGTATATCAAGGGAAAGGGATGAAAAGAATTCGACCTTCCTATTCATCAGGCTGACTGCAACAAATAAATAGTTCTAAATCATCAATGATCTTACCAATGGGTGCTGTTGCAATAACCTCAATAACTCCAAGCATAGGTAGTCCTTGATTGACTCGCTCGTAGGCATACATCGTAATAGTGGCCACATCATGGGTAAGTAAGATGCGTCCTTCATTAGCGGCCCATTCTAAAATATCTGGATCGTCAGTGTGAATCAGCCCTACATCTTGGACACGAACAATATCTAATTCAGGCAAACGTCTCACCAGCCCACGCAATATGGCTCCATTAAAATTTTCATCAGTTAGAAGGCGCACTTGGTATCGACTCCCCTTTTGACTGATAACGAGTAAGCAAACGTTGTCTCAGATCAACTAAGTTGTGTTGTCGAGAAAGTTCTTGTCTCAGTTGCTGAGATTGTTGGCTGCGCTGTTCCAAATAACTGTCAATTTCCTGACGATGGTTTAGATAGTAAGCAATGGTACTGTATATGTCTTCTAAGCGAACAACTGAATACTGAATAGCGATTTCTTCGGGAGTGGAGCCATTGTGGTATGAAGCAAGTATGCTATCTAGGGTGACTCGACTCGAACCTATACGGATACCTCCCGCTTCATCCCAACGGAAAGGAGGAGAGGTTGCTTGGAATTTTGCTGGGGCGCTCATTACATTAGGGACATATTCTACCTGACTTGAACTGTATCAAAACATTGTAGCAAGAAGCCTAATTCTTTGTCGGAAGGTAATGAAAGCCAACCATAATTATAGCTGTCGCTATGCTGGCTTTGCTACGAATGCAGGATAGGTTTTGTGTGCATCTGCATAAATCCTAAGTGCTACAGACATTTGCTGGCAGTTTCTCCTTGTGCCTGAAACCAAGCAAATGTTTCAGGATCGACTTGAACTTGCATAGTAATAGCCGACTGAGGCATTCGTAATTGCGCTCTAGTAAAGAACTCCTCCGATAGTGGTGGACTATCGGAAGTATCGATATCTTCATTGCTCATTGCGTCGATTCTCGCCCAGTCGGTTTGTGAGGTATTGTTCATAGCGTCTGCGTTCATAAGACAGTGACTTTCGCCCTGGAGATAATACGAACTGTTTCCTCATCAAGCTCCGTGTAGACAACAACTACAATTCGTCCATCAAGTAAACCAATACCGATACTCGACTCCAACGCATTGTTAGGCTTTCTGATTGCTACGGATAGGGCAATAAATTTAAGTTTTGAATGAATCGATAATCTCGTTGGTTCTTAGTGATGAAAGGGTACTCCCATACTATTGCTGTAGCTGCGATCAAGCCATCGGCAATTAGTAAGCCGTGACTTAGCCGATACAACCGTAACAAGTCAACCGCCTTATCTGAAATAGACTGGTCAATTCTAATCACGTCAAACTGCTGGAGAAATTTTTCTAGAGTCTGTAACTCTACCTTGTTAGCGCAACCAACAATTAGCTCCATTTGTGTGATTATGCTAATTGCTAATCGAGAACTTGATTTTAGTCCTTGCAAACAATTAACTGCATCAGGAATACCACGACCAACATCGATGATTATGTCGGTATCTATGATAGTTGAACTAGCCATGTGCTTTTTACCACTCGTTTTCTCGGAGATTACGTACCCAGGTAGTGCTACCTAAGTCTTGACGATCTCGCCACATTCCAATAAATGGATCGTTCATTAAATCAACATTTACTGACGAAGAGACATGTTCATCATATATGTACTTTTGTTTTAAAAAGGCGATCAAACTTACCACTTGACTCTGTGCTTCAGCCGGCAGAGATAAAAATTCACCTAAAAACTCTTGATTTGTCATGGCTATACCTTTTAAACAGAACAAGATATCTTTGATTAAGTCTATCAATATTTTGAGATTTTGGGAACTACTCCCTTCCCGTCATGGGGTCAAAAGCAGAAATTTTCTGTGTGAAATCCCAATTTTGGGTAGTTAGGCAGAAACTTTCTCTGTTTCCATGACTATTCCTCTTCTTTCCCTTCCTCTGTGCTCTCTGTGCCCTCTGCGGTTCCTTCACTCTTTCCTGCATTAACCTCAATCTTTCGCGCCTGACGTTCCGACGCAGCTTTTTGCAGCATTTTCAACTTTTCTGGGTCAGCATTCGATCGCCAAAACAACTTATGATCCTTAATTTTCACGCAATTTTCCTCCAAACACTTCATCCATTCCCGATGTTTCTTAACTACGCCACGATCGAGAATACCTAACTTTTCTTCTTGGCGGGTGAGTTTCGCAAACTTGTCATAATGCGGATAACTCTCAGTAACAAAAGCTTCTTTTCTCACTAAAATTGGCGGATTGTACACATCAGAATAGTCTTGATAGCTCACAGAAAGGTCGCGCAAATCTATGTGCATAGAAGTGTGAAGGGCTGGATGCGGGTTAGTGTCAAAATCGGGATAAAATAGATAGGAAATCTGAGGTCTGCGAGCGTAAAATTTGATAATTGTCGCGCCGTCAAGTCTGCCAATTGTGCGGTTGGCGCAGCCTTCGTAGAGCCTGAGCAAAGGGTCTAGTTCTTCTAATGCAGAGACGTGAACAGAAAGGGAACCATGCTGTTTGTAGCCGATCGCACTATCTTCGCAGCAATCCGCCACAATATCAGGTTTGCTCAGACTGTATAGCATTAAATCTGCCAAAGTGCAAGCTTTTTGATAATTGTCAAACAAACCTTTGATGTCATTGCGGATTTGAGCCGGGAGTCCGCGGATTGAAGGCCGATCGCCCAAACCGTTCAGAGCCAGATACACCAGCAAATCTTGGCGGCGCTTGTCGGCGATTTTCTCCCAATCATCCGCATCCGTTGCTTGCAAAATCACCCTCCAAGCGCGATTAAAACTGTGAAATTCCTCCTTAATCGCCGATTCTTCCGCTAGTTCGCCTTTAACAGGAAGGCGGCCCCGATCGCTCACAAAAGCCATCAAAGGAGCCAACATTTCCGCATAATCCTCAAACCGCTTAACTTGCGATCGCACCCTGGGAGTCGATAAGTGCGATCGAAACCGAGAAGCACGAAAACTTTCACCCTCCGCTGCATCCCGAAACACAAAATAGATTCCCAAAGCCACAGGAATTGCATCAACATTCAAAACTTGGTCAATATAAACCTTCAACTCTTCCTGTTCGTAATACTTCTGAAAAGTATTCCGAGAAGTAATCACCCCATCCCCATAAGCAATTTGGCCTCGTTCGCTATCATCAATCAAAACTTGAGCCGCTACAACTAATAAACTCTTAGTTAATTCCCAAGCACTTAGCAAAGCTTCTCGGCGTTCCGCCAAAGATTCAATCACATTAATCACATAACCAATATTCACAATATCCGCACACATTCGCGGAGTATCCGGCTGATAGTATGGGTCCCAACCAGAAATAGCATAACCCTCTTGTGCAATATATTTAACATCCCCGCCGTAACCGCAACCGTAGTCAAAAAAAGTCGCCCCGTCCCTCACTAAATCAGCTTCTAAAACCAGACGCAGGGGTTTAGAAAGCGAATTGCGTACCATTGCAGCTTTATGTCGCTCGATTTTAGGAATTGATAGCTCACTATTCTCCTCTTTCAAACGCTCGACAACAGTATGATCTTGGATTTCTACACCGCAATATCCCAAATATTTGAGCCAACCTTCGCGAGTTCCGATAACGCTAGTATTGTCAAGCAGTCCCCACTTTTCCTCGCAGCGAGTCAGCCTCGCAAACTTTTCGTAATGGGGATAATCCGCAGCTACAAAAGTTTCCTTGCGGTGCAAAACCGGGGGATTTTCGCAGTTACTGTAATCAAAATATTTAACTTCCCCTGTTGCTAGATTAATCTGGATGCTGGTTTGCAAATCAGGATGAGCATTTGTATCGAAATCAGGGTAAAAAAGATAAGATATTTTAGGTTGATGAAGCAAAAATTTAACTAAAGTTGCTTCATCAATATTTTCGAGAGTGCGTCTGGCACAATTTTCGTAGATTCCGAGGACAGGGTTGAGTCTCTGCAAAGCTGAAACGTGAACGTAAAAAGCCGTAGGTAATTTTTTTCCCACCTTGCTTTCCCGACAGCAGCGAGCCACTTTTGCTACTAGATTGTCCACAGAAAAATTATTGATTTCATCGAGCGGGTAAGGCACAGCATTTACAGAATATTGCTCAGAAATACCCTCTTTTTCATACAATAAAATTTCGCGAGCAAAAACCATCAAAGGCGTTAGCAGTTTTTCCTCGTTTTCTAAGGAATTGCTATTTGAAATAGTGTTTGTAATGGTATCGTAATTCATAGCTAAATTAATTATTTTTTTTAAATTAACCGCAGAGAACGCAGAGAACACAGAGTGAAGAAAGAAACAAAGAAATAAACAAACAAAGAAACAAAGAATTTATTTCTTAGTCCGCGTAGGCGGACTTCGTTTGTTTAGGCGCGATTTCAAGCGCCGACTAATATCGATTAATAGCGACTAACCGACTAACTAAACATTCGATTTTCCACAAATTCTTGCACCCGGGCTAAATGACTGGACAAACTTACTAATAGGTTCTCAATCCTCTCACTATTTGACAATTCCACCCCTTTTGGTTCAGATTGAAAGCTTCGCGCTTGATGCTCCAATTGTGCGGCCAAATCCGACATCTGAGCAACTCCCACATTAGCCGAAGTTCCCTTGAGACGGTGGGCTTGATATTCCACAGCTTGCCAATCTTTAGCTTCTACGGCTCTTTTGGCAGCAGCTACATCAGCTTGGGCTCCTGCCACAAAAGCTTGCAAGAGTCGCTCTGGCAATTTAATATTAACTCGTCCGAGTTGCTCCAATCTGCTCTTGTCGAACAGTCCGTCGTAGTCTCTATGTTCCCAAGTTGGAAGTGCGATCGCCCTTGGTGTCGGCCCGGCCACAACCTGCGCTTTTTCCACAACTTCTGTATAATTTGTTGCTAATTGAGATTTATTTTCCGAATTTATACTTTTAACTCCATACTTATTGTCACCCTGAACATTTAGGGCTTCATACTTTTTCAGGGCCGCCGCCAAAGCATCTAAATCTACAGGTTTGCTGAGATAATCGTCCATCCCCGCCGCTAGACACTTTTCTCGTTCCCCCGGCATAGCATGAGCAGTTAAAGCCATCACAAAAGTATGCCGATCGCTTCCTTCGATTTCCCTCAACTTTTGCGCTGCTTTGTAACCATCCAGTATCGGCATTTGACAGTCCATCAGCACTAAATCATAGCTTTTTTTAGCCAGCAAATCCAGCGCTTCTTGACCGTTGACCACGCAGTCAGCCTGATAGCCTAAAACTGCCAACTGTTCGACAAGAACTTGTTGATTGATCGGGTGGTCTTCCGCAACCAAAATTCTCAGCGATGACAGCGAATTGGGAGTAACATATTGATGAGTATTAACTGGTGGCAACTTGCCAGTATTAACAGCCTCCTCTCTCCCAAAATCTCCCCTTCCCTTCACCGGCGCAAGCATTGCCTCAAGCAGGTGGCTTGGCCGCACCGGCTCGATCAAATATCCGTTAAAACCTCGACTGCAAAGCGATTCAGCCTTCGGCTGTTCTCGCAAAGCAGTCATGGCGATTAACGAGCAAACTGTCGAGGTCGATCGCACTTTCCTAGCAAATTCCTCCGCATCCAACTCCGGCATTTGCAAGTCCACCAGCACCACATCCCAGCTTTTTCCCCCCTCTCCCGAATTCTGAGAAATCCCGCCCTGGGTATTTTTCAACCAACTCCAAGCCTCAGCAGCACTTTCTGCCTCGTCGCAGCGCGCACCCCAACTTTGAGCGAGCGATCGCACTGCTGCCCTCCTCAAAGCACTTCCAGAGATTACTAACAACTTCTTGCCCGCAAGTTCGGGATCGTGAGGCTCAACTGGCAACTGTTTTTCCAAAGGTACAGTAAACCAAAAAGTAGCACCGCTGCCTAGCAAACTGCGAACTCCAATGTCCCCTCCCATCATCTCCACTAACTGCTTACAAATAGCCAAACCTAAACCCGTCCCGCCGTAAGGCCTAGTAGGAGAATCATCTACCTGAGAAAAAGATTGGAACAGCTTTGTTTGTCCTTGGGCCGAAATTCCAATGCCAGTATCCCGCACCGAAAATAGCAACCTTGCTTCTTGTCTACCCTCTGCCAGTCTGTTGCCCTGTTTCACAGTTACGTGAACTAGAACTTGACCGCGATCGGTAAATTTTATGGCATTCCCCGTCAAATTCAGCAAAACTTGCTTCAATCTGCCCGAGTCGCCCACCAACTTTCTCGGCACTGAGCTGTCAACTAAAATATTCAATTCAATACCTTTTTCTTCTGCCAAATGCGCTATAATTTCTATCACCGACTCAACGCAACTATCTAAATCAAAATTAGCCTTTTCCAGCCGCATTTCTCCCGCTTCAATCTTAGAAAAATCGAGAATATCATTAATAACATTTAGCAAATGTTCAGCACTGCGGTAAATCGTCTGAGCACAGTCCCGCTGTTTCTGTTCCAGAGGAGCGCGCAGCAGCAATTGAGCCATTGCCAAAACCCCATTCATCGGAGTGCGAATTTCGTGACTCATGTTCGCCAAGAATTGCGACTTCACCCGGCTAGCTTCTAAGGCAGTTTCCCGCGCTTCCACCAACTCATTAATCTTGTCGGCCACCATCACAATTCCCCCTACTTTACCGTCTGGATTGTACCAAGGGTGAGCGGCCCAGCGCAGGTAGATAACAGAGCCGTCTGCTCGTTCCCAAGCATCTTCGCTCACAGAAACGACCTCACCTCTGAGCACTTCTTGATACATTACTTTCCAGCGATTCGGGGTATCTGGAAACAATTCGTAATGACTGAGATTAGTCAGCGACTGCCACTCAAAATTAAATTGAGTCAGCCATTTGTGCGAGTTAGCTAAATAGCGCATTTCCGTATCGAACATCGCCATTGCTACCGGCACGCAAGTAATAATTTGTTTCAGTTGCTGCCGTTCCCTTTCCAGAGCATATTCCGCCTGTTTCCGCTCAGTAATGTCGCTAATCATGCCGGCCATTCGCAGCGCTTTTCCTTTGGAATTTCGCTGAGCTTTTCCCTGAGAAGTGCAGTAGCGGTAAACACCGTTCGAGTGTAGCAGCCGGAATTCTACATTATAATCTATTTCTTGTTCCAAGTGAGCGGCGATCGCCGCGACAATTCCCTCCTTGTCATCGGGGTGCAGGCGGTTGTATAGAGCTTCCATAGTCCTGCCAAATTGCTTTCGCGACAAACCGATAATTTCCAAAAGGCGATCGTTCCAATAAACCTCATTTTTACTTAAATCCCAATCCCAAATTCCGTCGTTCACTCCCTCTAAAACTAACCTGTACCGTTCCTCACTTTCCTTAAGCTTTTGACTGGTATGAAACGCCTGAAATTCGGCGCGGTAAACGCGCATCGCATTGGACAAACTGCGGGACAAACTATCGGGAGAAAGCTTATTTTTAGCAATATAATCAGAAGCTCCTGCCTTCATCAATTCCACAGCGATTTGTTCGTCGCCTTGACCTGTGAGTACAATTAAGGGAACTTTCAGTCCAGCTTCTCGTAGATGTTTTACCAAACTCAGTCCGTCTCCGTCCGGCAATCCGTAGTCGAGGAATACGCAGTCAAATTTGCACTCAAATATTTGATTTAATAGCAGCCCCTTTTCTGTCTCCTCAACCTCGCTTAAAGGTTGAGATTTATTTTGTTGGGAGAGTTTTGCGGTAGCCTGCATAGAATTTTTGCTAACCGAGAGTTGTGCCAGCGCATCCGCGCAGTCTTCTGCTTCAGTAACTTCTGCAGAAACACCAGCAGACTTGAGCGATCGTTTGATTGCCATTCGATCGACTGCATCGTCATCAACTATCAGAATTGTGAGAATTTTGTCCATAAAAACCGAATTGTGGATTAGTCCGAAAAAGCTGCTGTCAAGAAAAAGGACTTAAAACAACTGCATCGCTGAAAAATCATAAAGCCCCCTTGAAAATTTTTCTATTCAAATTTCCCTATTTTAGGGAATTTCACTCAGCATCCAGTATTTGTTTAGGGTAGCCATCACTTCCACAAAGTTAGAAAAAGTAACAGGTTTAAGAATATAGCCCGCTACATTCAAATTATAAGCTTTTACTTTATCTCTATCTTCATTAGAAGTTGTGAGGACGATTACCGGAATCGACCTCAAACATTCATCCAGTCGCAATTCTTGCAAAAACTCGATCCCGCTCATTCTCGGCATATTCAAGTCCAGCAAAATCAACCGGCGCGCTTGAGGCATGGGAGGATCTATTTTTCCTTGTCCACGCAATATAGCTAGAGCTTCTAATCCATTGGCAGCAATGTAGAGGGGGTTGACGATGTTATTTTTTTTGAAAGCTCGCCGGACGTTCATCACATCAACCTCATCATCTTCTACCAAAAGAATATGAATTTTTTTGTCTTGCATAAATCAGCCATTTTCTAGATGTTTTTTAAGCGCCCGTCTCGTTGGCGAGGTTTTGTCAGCACGGATCGCGAACCCAGCAGGTTTAATATCTATTGTCCTTTGTCAAGAATCATTTATGCCGGGGTCGATGACAGTATCTACCTGCAGGCGTACTTGCCCGTCATTCGATTTTGGATTTGAGATTTGAGATTTTGGATTGACCCGACGGATAAATGCGGGGGCTTGAGGATTTGAGATTTGAGATTTGGGATGGATTCCACGGATAAATCACGTGGCGGGTACCACATGAAGAAATTCGCTTGTCAGATGATGAGCGGTGCAGCGGAGATCCAAAAACTCGCCAATAACACCCGATCGAGCTACGGTAAAATCTAAAACTCATCTACATTATTATTAATCGCCATGTCAGCCGATCGCAAACTCTACGAAGGCAAAGCCAAAATCCTCTACTCCACCGAAGACAGCGAAATTTTGCTGACCCACTTCAAAGACGACGCCACAGCCTTTAACGCCCAGAAACGCGGCAGCATCGTCGGCAAAGGCGAAATCAACTGCGCCGTATCCGCCCACCTGTTTCGGATGCTAGAAGCCAAAGGCATTCCCACCCACTTCATCGACACCCCGGCCCCCAACCAAATGCGAGTCTGTCGCGTCCAAATCTTGCCCTTGGAAGTCGTAGTCAGAAACATTGCCGCCGGCAGTCTTTGCAAGCAAACCGGACTCGCCCTCGGCACAATTGTCAATCCGCCGCTGGTCGAGTTTTATTACAAAAACGACGATTTGGGAGACCCGCTGCTGACCCGCGACAGGCTGCTGCTAATGCAGCTAGCCACCCCCGAACAAGTAGACCAACTAGAAATCGCCGCCCGCGAAATTAACGAAATACTCAAAGAATTTTTCAGCCAGTGCGGCATCACCCTGGTAGACTTCAAACTAGAATTCGGTATCGACCAACATCAAAATCTGATCCTCGCCGACGAAATCAGTCCCGACACCTGCCGCCTCTGGGACAACGCAGAAGCAGACCCCGACGCCCGTGTTATGGACAAAGACCGATTCCGCCGCGACTTAGGATCGGTAGAAACCGCTTACCAGCAAGTTCTCCAACGCGTTCTCGCTCAGAAAGTCTAGAGGCCTTGGTAATGCGCTAGAATTGCACAGTTTGTTACCCTTCTGCTTTCGATGTCAGCAATCAGCGGTCAACAGTCATCAATTAGCGATCAGCGCGAAATTCAACCGACTTAATAACTAATGACTAATGACTAATGACTAATGACTAATGTGGTGTGTGGATTCCAAAAAAGTGAACAAAAATGCGTTTATCTGCTGTATTGGTGGCAGTTTTTACTGCCTCAGCAACATTCGGGTTATCAAATTCTGCTTCCGGCCAAACATCCTACTCTGAATCAGCAGAGGAAGCTTTGACTGCCGCCGGGCCCGCCCCGTCGATCGAATTACCCGATCGCCCCCTTCCAGAATTAACCCCAAACCCTCCTCAAAACCCTAAAGCCGCTAAAACCAGCAAAGGGGAAGCCCTAAAAATAGCGGAGGCCCCTGCCAGAGGAGGGAACGACCGCGAACCCCCAAACCAAGTCACAGACCCGCCATCCCCGGTTTCACCTCCGATCCTTGAACTCAAACCCGAGCTAGCATCCAACCCTTCCCCCGCCTCTAGCAGCCAAAACGCCCTGCCAGAGGCGCAACAGGAAAGCTCGCTCCCCCCATCGGAAGCGGCGGTAACGCCCGCCTGGATCGCAGCAGAGCTAGGGAAACCAGATGAATCCGAGGCGATCGCTCAAAACGCCCAAGTTCCGACAATACCGGCCCCGACGGGACCGCCGACTAACACCGTTCCTCCATTGCCCCCTGGCCGGGCACCGCAGCCGAGACAAGCCCCTGCACCCGCCGGGGCGGCAGAACCGCAAGTGCTAGTAGCAGAAGTTACAGTCACCGGCGCGACGGAAGACTTGGAAACCGAAATTTACCGAGTCATCAGCACCCAACCGGGACGCACAACCAACCGCAGCCAACTGCAACAAGACATCAACGCCATTTTTGCCACGGGCTTTTTTAGAAACGTGCGGGCAGTACCGGAAGACACCCCGTTGGGCGTCCGGGTGACTTTTATTGTGCAGCCAAATCCGGTGCTGCAGGGAGTGACAATCACCGGTCAGCAAGTGCTGCCCCAAAGCGTAATTGACGAAAGCTTCCGCGATCAATACGGCAAAATTCTCAACCTCCGCCGCTTTGAAGAGGGAGTGAAAAAAATTAATGCGTGGTATCAAGAGAACGGCTATGTTTTGGGCCAAATCACTGATGCCCCGCAAGTAGCAGACGACGGCACTGTCACCCTGGTAGTGGCAGAAGGCCAGATCGAATCCGTTGATGTCCGCTTCCTGAACAAGGAGGGAGAGGCAACAGATGCGACGGGTCAGCCGATCGGAGGCAACACCCGTCAGTTTGTCATCACCCGCGAAGTAGAACTCAAGCCCGGAGACATCTTTAACCGCACCAAGGCGGAAAGAGATTTGAGACGGGTGTTTGGTTTGGGAATTTTTGAAGACGTGCGACTTGCCTTGGAACCGGGAACGACTGACCCCCGCAAGGCAAGAGTAATTGTCAACGTCATTGAGAAAAATACCGGTTCTCTGGCGGCTGGTGCAGGTTTGAGTTCCGCGACGGGTTTGTTCGGTACGCTGAGTTACCAGCAGCAAAACTTGAGAGGTAGGAACCAGAAATTGGGGGCTGAAGTACAAATCGGGGAACGCCAAAATCTGTTTGACTTGAGTTTTACAGATCCCTGGATTGCGGGCGATCCTTACCGGACTTCTTATACGATTAATGCGTTTAGAAGACGATCGATCAGCGTGATTTTTGACGGCGGCGAACGGGAAGTCAGATTGCCCAACGACGATCGACCCCGCATCAATCGTACTGGTGCCGGTATCAATTTCACCCGTCCCCTGGATCGGAATCCTTTTGCCGATTCTGAGTGGACAGCTTCAGTAGGCTTGCAGTACCAGCGAGTCTCAATTACCGATCGCAAAGGCCGGCGCGAATCCGAGGACGAACTCGGCAACCTGTTGAGTTTTAGCGATTCGGGTTCGGATGACTTGACAACTTTGCAAGCAGGTGTTGTACGCGATCGGCGCAACGACCCCCTCCGCCCCACTAGCGGTTCCCTGCTCAGATTTGGGATGGAACAATCGATTCCTGTAGGTTCCGGCAGCATCCTGTTAAACCGCCTGCGGGCCAGCTACAGCTTGTACCTACCAGTCAAGTACACTAACTTTACCGCCGGCCCTCAAACCCTGGCATTCAGTTTTAGGGGCGGCACCGTATTCGGAGATTTGCCTCCCTACGAAGCCTTTGCCTTGGGCGGCGCCAACTCGGTGCGCGGATACGACGAAGGCGACATGGGAGCCGGCCGCAGCTTCCTAGAGGCCAGCGTTGAGTACCGTTTCCCGATTATTTCGTTTATCGGCGGAGCGCTATTTTTGGATGCTGGCACTGACTTGGGCACGGGCAAAGATGTCCCAGGCGACCCGGCAGGTATCCGCGAAAAGCCCGGTAGCGGTTACGGTTACGGCATCGGCGTGCGGGTTCAATCTCCTTTAGGGCCGATCCGGATCGATTACGGTATCAACGACACTGGCGACAATCAAATTCACTTTGGAATTGGTGAGCGATTCTAAGTTGACAGTTGGCAGTTGGCAGTTGGCAGTTGGCAGTTGACTGTTGACAGTTGGCAGTTGACTGTTGACAGTTGACTACTAACTACTGACTACTAACTAATGACTACTGACTACTAACTAATGACTATTGAACGTACCTTAAAATCTGAATTTGAACTGTCGGGAATCGGTTTGCACAGCGGCGAACAAACTCGCGTCCGAGTTTTGCCTGCAGAGGTTGGGGAAGGTCGCTATTTTGTCAGAATTGACTTGCCTGGTGCTCCGAGAATTCCTGCAAAAATTGAGGCGGTTTGCCAGACTGCACTTTCAACGGAACTGGCAGGTATCGATGCTCAAATTCGCACTGTAGAGCATCTATTAGCCGCTTTGGCGGGGATGGGAGCGGATAATGCTCGAATTGAGGTTGATGGGCCGGAAGTGCCGCTGCTGGACGGTTCGGCTCTGGTTTGGGTAGAGGCGATCGCCCATACCGGCTTAGTTCCTCAAGAATCTAAGCAATACCCCACTTCCTCCTTTGTCGTTAGTGAGCCAATTTGGGTGCGCCACGGGGATGCTTTTGCAGCGGCTTTACCCTCAGCAGAAACTCGATTTAGTTACGGAATTGATTTTGAGGAACAGGCGATCGGCAATCAATGGTACAGTTGGTCGCCAGAGGCAGAAAGTTTTGCGACGGCGATCGCCCCAGCCCGCACTTTTGGACTTGCTCGCCAAGTTGACCAATTGCGACAAGCTGGTTTGATCAAAGGTGGTACCCTAGAAAACGCCCTAGTTTGCGATCGATCCGGCTGGCTCAACCCGCCTTTGAGATTTGCCAACGAACCAGTGCGCCATAAAATCCTAGACTTAGTAGGCGACCTCAGTCTGCTCGGAACTTGGCCAAAAGCTCACTACTTGGCTTACAAAGCCAGTCACAACCTGCACGTCCAACTCGCCCAAGCCCTGAACTCCCAAGCTCTAGCTACGCTAGATAAAAGTTAGGAAAAAACAGGCGATCTTCTGTTAAGATTACATCTTCCTTCTGCCTTCTGCCTTCTGCCATACCACACTCAAAATTCTTCAAGAAATGTCTACGCTGACTGAAGTTAACACCCTCAATACTGCTAATTCTGAATCCGTCCCCACCAAAAACGGTGAAGATTCTCCAGCGGTTAAATCTACTTTTACTCTCGAAGAAGTTCAGAAATTATTGCCTCATCGCTATCCTTTTGCACTGGTTGACAAGATTGTTGATTACGTGCCGTCCGAGAAGGCTGTAGGAATTAAAAATGTGACTTTTAACGAACCGCATTTTCAAGGGCATTTCCCCGGACGGCCGATTATGCCTGGAGTATTAATTGTCGAAGCGATGGCTCAAGTTGGCGGTATTGTTCTGGCTCAGTTGCCCGATATCAAGCAAGGATTGTGGATGTTTACCGGAATTGATCGAGTCAAGTTCCGTCGTCAGGTTGTACCGGGCGATCAGTTGCTGATGACTGTAGAATTGCTGTGGGTAAAACGCCGCCGCTTCGCAAAAATGCAGGCTCTGGCTGAAGTAGACGGACAAAAAGTTTGTGAAGGAGAATTGACGTTTTCGATGGTAGATTAAGTTGGTGATTGGTGATTGGTGATTGGTGATTGGTGATTGGTTATGTGTTATTTGGGGATTTCTCTATATTCCTGATAACCACTGACAATTGACAATTGACAATTGACTACTGATACTAAATCCTGGTTTGTTACTCCTTGATGATTCGGCGATTGCAATCGCTACTACACAAACGAAGTCCGCCGCGGACTAAGAAATAAACGGGGTATTTAAGCTTGATTTTGTATGAAAACTGAAAACTGAAAACTGAAAACTGACTAATAAAAAATGCTTACTTTGATTCACCCAACTGCTGTGATTCATCCCCGCGCCGAACTTCACCCGACTGTAGAAGTGGGAGCTTATGCTGTAATTGGGGAAAGAGTGAAAATAGGGCCGGAGACTAAGATTGGCGCCCATGCAATTATCGACGGGCTAACAGAAATAGGCGCTCGCAATCAAATTTTCCCCGGTGCGGCGATTGGTTTGGAACCTCAAGATTTGAAATACGAGGGTTCTCTAACTAGGGTGAAAATTGGCGACAACAATCTCATTCGGGAATACGTGACAATTAACCGCGCTACTGGAGCGGGGGAAAGCACGACTATTGGCAATCATAATCTATTGATGGCTTATGTTCATGTGGGACACAATTGCGCGATCGCCGATCGAGTAATTATCGCTAATGCTGTAGCCTTAGCCGGACACGTTAAAATCGAGTCTCAAGCCCGCTTGAGCGGTGTTTTGGGGGTTCATCAGTTTGTCCAAATCGGCCGTTTGTCTATGGTGGGCGGCTTGAGCAGGATCGATCGAGATGTGCCTCCTTATATGCTAGTCGAGGGAAATCCTTCGAGAGTGCGAGCAATCAACAAAATAGGCCTCGAACGCGCCGGTTTTACCCAAGAAGATTTGCTACTTTTGAAGAAAACTTTTCGTATTCTATACCGTTCTGGCTACACTCTCGATCGAGCTTTGGAACAGTTGGATTTGTTGCCAGAAAACGCCCACTTGCAGCACCTGCGGAGATTTATGCAACAGTCTATAACCAAAGGGCGACGCGGTTTGATTCCTGGCAAAAAGTGAATGAGGTAGAATAAACCTATGAACTAAGCGACTGTTGCCCTATGAATGTATATACTTCTGTCAAATCTACATCCCCTGAAACAGAACCAGATGGCTGCATCAGGTTCTCAGATGTTAGTTGGGAGCAATTTGAAGCGATAGAAGCAGCTTTTAAAGATGTCAGAGGTGTGAAATTTTTCTATCTCGATAAAATACTGCAAATTATGACTGTCTCGCCCGAACACGAAATAATCAAGAAAACTCTCTGTATGCTGCTAGAGGCATATATGAGAGCAAATGGGATTAGATTTTACGGCAAGGGCGGCCCGACTCTGGGTAACAGAGAATTAGGCGGTAGAAAAGAGCCGGATGATTCCTATGATATAGGAACCCAAAAAATAGTCCCAGATATTGCTATTGAAGTGGTAATTACCAGTGGCGGGATAAATACTCTAGAATTCTACAAAAGATTGGGAGTTCGGGAAGTCTGGTTTTGGCAAAATAGTCAGTTATCTCTCTATTACTTAACAGGTGAAAATTATGAGCAGATTTCCCGGAGTACATTCCTTCCCGCTCTGGACTTAGAATTACTGCTACGCTGTGCTAATATGCCCGATCAATATGATGCTGTTACCGAGTTATTAGCCAACATCTCACCTGTATAAAGTCAGAATATGAAAATTTTTATCAGCACTGGTGAGGTTTCGGGCGATTTGCAAGGCTCTTTGTTAGTTGCAGCCTTAAAACGTCACGCTGTCGCGGCTGGTTTGGAGTTAGAAATAACAGGATTGGGCGGCCCTCGTATGGCGGAAGCTGGGGCTACTATTTTAGGCGATACTTTGGGCATTGGTTCTATGGGCCTTATAGAATCAGTGCCGTATATTTGGCCAACGATCAAAGTTCAACAAAAAGCTAAACAATATCTCAAAAACTTTCGCCCCGATGCTGTTGTATTGATTGATTATTTGACTCCTAATCTCGGTATTGGCAGCTATATCCGCCGCTGTTTGCCTGATTTGCCCGTGGTTTGGTACATCGCACCTCAAGAATGGGTTTGGTCGATTTCTCCTCGCAATACTGATCTGATTGTCAATATTTGCGACCAACTTTTGGCAATTTTCCCAGAGGAAGCTTGTTATTATCGAGAAAAAGGAGCCGAAGTGAGTTGGGTTGGTCATCCTTTGGTGGATAGAATGCAATCTGCGCCCAGCCGGGAAGTTGCCCGCAAAACTTTGGGAATTGGACCGGAACAGGTGTCGATCGCCCTAATTCCCGCTTCTAGACACCAAGAACTCAAGTACCTGATGCCGGTTATATTTGAGGCAGCTCAAATTATTCAAGCTAAATTGCCGGAAGTTCATTTTTGGATTCCGCTTGCTAATAACGCTTTTCGCCACAAAATTGAACAGGCGATCGAGAATTACGGTTTGCGGGCTACTCTGTTAGAAAATCAAACTCTGGAAATCTTGGCTGCTGCCGATCTGGCGATTACTAAATCTGGTACTGTTAATCTGGAGCTGGCTTTGCTGGATGTTCCGCAAGTTGTCCTCTATCGCGTCAGTCCAATTACGGCTTGGATTTTTCGCCACGTGCTGAAATTTTCGATTCCTTTTATGTCTCCGCCCAATTTGGTGCAAATGAAGCCGATCGTCCCGGAGTTGCTGCAAGACGAGGCGACTGCGGAAAATATAGTGCATCACGCATTGGAATTGCTGCAAAATGCCGATCGGCGCCAGCAAACTTTGGCGGGTTATCGGGAAATGCGGGAAAGTCTCGGAGATGTGGGCGTGTGCGATCGGGCGGCTGCGGAAATAATGAAAAATGTCAAATTAAATACAGCTTCTTAAAGCATTTTTTGTATTTAAAAGTTATGTATAAACCCGGTTCCTTTGTGGCTGGCTCGTGGACAAATTCACGATTTATTACCAGAAACGCTGTTGATTTCCTTAATTTCTATTAAAGCAACTTTTTTATTGAAATGTTATGCCAAGCAATCGGAAAAAGCGACCGATCGCTGTTGATTTATTTGCAGGTGCGGGCGGCATGACTCTGGGCTTTGAACAAGCAGGTTTTGACGTACTTGCCTCAGTCGAAATTGACCCTATTCACTGCGCCACACACGAGTTTAATTTCCCGCTGTGTTCTATTCTGTGTAAAGATGTCACACAGCTTACGGGCTCGGAAATTCGGAAAAAATCGGCGATCGGGGGGCGCGAGATAGACGTAGTAATCAGCGGTTCGCCCTGTCAAGGATTCTCGATGATGGGCAAGCGCGATGTGGACGATCCACGAAATTCTCTAATTTTTCACTTTCAGCGCTTAGTTTTGGAGCTAAAACCCAAGTTTTTTGTAATGGAAAATGTACCGGGAATTGCATCAGGAGAACACAAAGAACTCCTGAATGTTTTAATTAGCTCTTTTCTGAAACGTGGCTATAAAGTAGAAGAAAATTATCAAGTTCTCAACGCTGTTAACTATGGAGTGCCGCAAGCTCGCAAACGATTGTTTTTGATTGGGTGCAAAGCAGGTTATGAGCTACCCAAATACCCTCAGCAAACTACTATATTGCCCAAAATTAAAATTCCTAAACGCTATAAAAAAATTAATTTACCTGCTGTTCCGACTGTTTGGGATGCGATTGGAGATTTGCCGGAAGTGGAAAACTACAGCGAGTTGCTGCACCGAGATTGGGTAATGGCAGAGTACGGAAAGTGCAGCACTTATGCGAGTATAATGCGCGGAATTGATGGTTTGGATGATGATTATTCCTACGATCGCGAGTACGATCGACAAATCCTCTCTTGTAGTTTGCGAACTAAACATTCTCAGGAATGTATAGAAAGGTTTCAGGCGGCAAAACGCGGCGAAAAAGAGCCGATCAGCCGTTTTTACAAGCTTCACCCCGACGGAGTTTGCAACACTCTCAGGGCCGGAACCGACAGGGCTAGGGGGGCTTATACTTCGCCGAGACCGATTCACCCGATCGCCCCTCGGTGCATTACAGTCAGAGAAGCTGCGCGACTGCATTCCTATCCTGACTGGTTTAGATTTCATGTCACAAAATGGCACGGTTTTCGCCAAGTCGGAAATTCTGTACCGCCGCTATTGGCGAAAGCTGTCGCAGCGCAAATTATTAGCGCTTTGGGCGTGGAAGCCATTAAGCCGAGTCTCAAGCTGACATGGGGAGATGATTCCTTGCTTAAACTCAATTGGTCAGAAGCAGAAGAATATTATCTAAAAAGTTAAGAATTAGATTGACAGCGTATATGCAGGGCTACCCCCAATTAAGCGCGGGTTTAGCGTCCCTTGTATCCGTGGACACAGTTCGATGACCAGCACAAGATGTCCCCAGTAGTTAAACAAACCGGGAATGTATTCCGGCGCGCTGTGCAGTTTGTTCAAGGTAAAAGTGGGAACTATTTCGACTACTGGTCTGCAATCCAAGGCGTAGCATCCTAGACATAAAATAGCAAAATTAACATCTGCATATCATGGGAGATTTGAGATTGTGAAAGTCTACCGGAAAACATTTTGATAAATTTCGCTGAGTTTTGCAACAATTACGAGTCTTTTGGACTTCTAGAGCTATTGTGTAAAAAGTGTATTTTCAGGAGACTCAAATACTATGGGTTGGTTTAAAAGACTGTTCGGACTCGAAAAGCCTGCACCCCAGGCTGAACCGATGGCACAAGTAGTACAGCAAGCAGCACAAGCGCAATCCATCGCTCCTGCTAAAGTCGGCCCAGACGGAAATTTTGACGAAAGTGGCCTCGCGAAGCGGGTTGCTTTAGCTTTTGACAGCGATGCAGAAGTTGCTGATATCGAGACTGTTTGGGTTGCTCAGCTCAGCAGCACGGTTGTTCTCAAAGGTCAAGTTCCCAGTCAGGAAATTCTCGACAAGTTGGTGGCGATCGCCTCTGCTGAAGAAGGTGCCACAAACGTGCAAACCGATCAGGTGACAGTCGGCTAGTTATTCGGAACCGAAGTAGTTTCGCTCCGGGGCTGCTCGAAGCAGTCAAAAACTGGATTAATACCATTTTTCTAAAGATGTGCTATGGATGAAGTCTTAGCCCCCCCGCGGGAGGGGGGGTTGGGGGGGTAATATCTAGCGCTACTTTATGAAACTGGATTAAACCCGCTGCGGCGGGTTTTTTCTTGCCGTCTCCCCCTCAAAATATTAATTTTTGTAAAAAAAAGCGATTTATCTAAAAAAACAGTATAATTGAATACAGAAACTAAAAATGTTTTAGCGAAGAAAACCAACGCTGACCTGATTGCCCTTTTTATCTCGATAAATATAAGGATCAAAAAATATGAAACTCACTTATCGCGGTTCAAACTACGAGTACGACATTCCGACAGTCGATATGATCGAAGGGGAAGTCGCGGGCAAATACCGGGGTCAAAACTGGAACTATCGGTATCCGAGACACATTCCCAACCCCAGAAAATACGGCGGCACAAACCATACCAAAAAGCGAGATGCTCAAGCTGGCGATCGTGATGTCGCAGCAGCTAGCGCTTCAGCGAGGGTGGATTATTACCCAACAGTTGTGGAAGTGGCGCAAGTACACCAGGCGAATCTTTGCAATATTCTCGATCGTAGAAAGCAAGCAGCCAAAGCCAAGGGCGATGAAACACTGCTGCGCTTGCTAGAAATTGAGTCAAGACAAATGGTGTGTTAGAGAAAAAGCTTCAGAAAACAAAGCGTTTGTAAAGAGGGGGGAAATCAGCAGCGGCTTGATTTCCCCCCTCTTCCCATAAAGCACTTTCCAGGTAAGTGATATCAAATCCGGTAGCATCGGAATTATTCCTCTCTGTATTCTCTCCCTCTGCGTTCTCTGCGCCCTCTGCGGTTAAATCATTCCGATACAACCGGAAACGATATGAAGTACAAATAAACCAGTTTCTGTCACCCCTTGACACAAACCACCTGCTTCAAAGTCGCCACAACTTCCACCAAATCCGACTGCTGACTCATCACCTCATCGATCGACTTATAAGCCCCCGGAATTTCATCTAAAAATTGCTCATCTTTCCGGCACTCAACCCCCTCAGTCTGCCGCACCAAATCATCGAGAGTGAATACATTTTTAGCTTGAGTGCGAGACATCAACCGCCCCGCACCGTGACTGCAACTACAGTAACTTTCAGCATTTCCCTTCCCTTTAACAATAAAAGATTTCGCCCCCATCGAACCCGGAATAATCCCGTAATCCTCTACATCCGCGCGTACGGCACCCTTGCGAGTAACATACACATCTTCGCCAAAATGCACTTCTTTTTCCGCATAATTGTGGTGGCAATTCACCTCTAATAACGGCTTAACAGATTTGCCACCCGCGACGTGCTTTTCCACAATTCGCTTAAACCGATTCATCATTACATCGCGATTAAAACGAGCATAATCTTGCGCCCACTGCAAATCGTGCCAGTAAGCCGCAAACTCCCGCGTACCCGCTACAAAATAAGCCAAATCTTTGTCAGCCAGATTAATTTCTGCCAGTTTAGCTAAATCTTTAGCAGTCTCGATATGCTGCTGTGCGAGCAAATTTCCAATGCCGCGAGAACCGGAGTGCAGCATTAGCCACACAAAGTTTTCAGTATCAACGCAAACCTCAATAAAATGATTACCGCCGCCGAGGGAACCCATTTGTTTTAAGGCTTTATTGTTTTGGTGCTGCACACCTTGATGAAGTTCCTTAAACTCGCCCCATCCTTGCCAGTTGGTGACAGTTGTTTCTACTTCTTTGTTTTCCGAAAATCCCACAGGGATTGCGGCTTCGATATCGAGGCGAATTTGTTTGAGTTTGCCTTCTAGTTTGTTGGCTTTGAATGGCATTTTTATCGCAGACATACCGCAACCCACATCGACGCCCACAGCCGCCGGAATAATCGCTTCTTTTGTGGCAATTACTGAACCGACTAAAGCACCTTTTCCTAAATGTACGTCGGGCATTAGTGCGACGTGTTTGAATACAAAGGGCAAAGATGCTACGTTTGCGGTCATCTTGGTTTCTTTTTCGCCCAGGGCGTGATTTGCCCAAGATAATACTGGTTTTGGGGCTGATATGTCTAATTTTTCGTAGGGCATTTTTGTTTAAGTTGGTTTTGCAAGTTTGTTATGTAGTACGAGTGTAACACAAAGACTTTCGGATGTCAAACACACTAATTCTCGTAGGGTGCGTCAGTCTGGAATTTCTTTTGGGAGTCATAGAATTTTTACTGACGCACCTTACCCACTAATTCTTGCCGCGTCAACTTCACATCAGATGCAGTAGCGGTATTGTTGGTAAGTCCGACATTCCGACAGGGAATGAATTCCCTGTCTCATAGCAAAAGTCCTCTCAAAGAGGACTGAAATCGATCGCACTTCCCGTCAAAATCTACAGTCGGTTTTAACCGACATCTTGCAGCAATATCAATAAGAGGATTTTTCGTGGGGTCGGGCGGGTTTATAGAACCTATTTGCAAGCTTTAAGGCTGTTGGCGAACCCGCCCCTACGTCTAATTGAGAATGGTGCAATATCTCAGTTTTAACCGACAGTCCGACAGGGAATGAATTCCCTGTCTCATAGCTAAAGTCCTCTGAAAGAGGACTGAAATCCCTCGCACTTTCCGTCAAACTCTACAGTCGGTTTTAACCGACTTTCGCTATGAGGCAGGGGTTTCAACCCCTGTCGGATTGTGGGAAAGCGAGTGAAAAGCTAACACGGCACAAGAAGCGTTTTGTATTGGAAATCCTTAAGAAATGCCTAAAGATTGAATGAATAATTTACTGTAGGGTGCGGATTCTTGTACCTTCGCCAGGGAACCAAACAACTCTTTTCCCCCGAAGATAACTAATGTCTTCTGTTTAGAGTCAGGTTCTTGAGTCAGGATTTGTGAATGAACGGACAGAATGCTATCTGAATCCCACCGATAGAAATATTTCAGGTCGCCGCAAAGCCCTTCTTCAACATCCTTGAGATTGGGATAAAGTTCTTTAGACGAACGCGGCTCGTGACCGATTAAAATTAGTTGCTCTGATATCTCCATTTTGTTAAGATCGATTAGATACATGAGCCCTTCATCAGTATTAACTAGAATGCGATCGTCTGATAGGTAGCACATATAGCTACCAAAACCGTCACTCAGCCCAGGCCAAGGCCATTCGCATATTCCCAGTAGATTGCGGTCAGGAAAACTGAATCGGCTGATTTTTCGGCCGCAATCATGTACTATTATAAATTCGCCACCAGCAGGGTGAAATTCTGGAGGCCCCATGTAATCATCGGCACAGAGAACCTCTACGGCATGAATTGTCATACCATCATCATAAAGCCAATAGATTTGCGATTCGCCCTGACCATCGGTAGTCCAAACAGCTAAAATTTGATTTTCTGGGTGTCGTTGAAACCAGAATCCACGGCCATAAAAAGGGTCTTTGAGCCTAATATTTCGTTGGATATGCCATGAATTAGTATCGCGAATTTGAATCTCGACTTCCTCGCCTTCAATTAATTTGATACACCAAAAATGCACGCCGTCTGCATCAAACCAGCAGTCCATAAATCTATTCTTGCTATACGAAAACTTAACAGGAGGGTTAGGTAGGAGTTCTTCAAAGAGGATCTGGTTTTCTGCTGTCATAATTGCTAAATGATTGCCATTTGCCATAATTGCTGCCAGCAAATCGCCTTTGGGACTAATGGCTGAATGGCTAATTTCGTCGGGAAGCTGGTATTCGTATTTTGGCGACAAGTTGCGATCGACTAAAGTGACTTTTTTGCGATCGCCACTGACAATGGTCGCCCACTCGGAATTAATGGGTTGATTTATGTGTGAGAACGACCAGTCAATTTGTATTTCATTTTTTGGTAAAATTAGCATAAAGATATTTCAGCGTAAATAAGCTCTATTTTAACTGAAATTTTGCAGCATTTATCGTAGGGTGCGTCAGTCTGGAATTTCTTTGGGGAGTCAGAGACTGTTTACTGACGCACCTTACCGACTAATTATCGGCGCGTCAACTTAACATCAAATGCAGTAGCGGTATTGTTGGTAAATCCGACACTCCGACAGGGAATGAATTCCCTGTCTCATAGCTCAAGTCCTCTGAAAGAGGACTAAAATCCCTCGCACTTCCCGTCAAAATCTACAGTCGGTTTTAACCGACTTTCGCTATGAGGCAGGGGTTTCAACCCCTGTCGGATTGTGGGAAAGCGAGTGAAAAGCTAACACGGCACAAGAAGCGTTTTGTATTGAAAATCATTAAGAAATGCCTAAAGATTGAATGAATAATTTACTGTATGGTGCGGATTGTTGTACCTCCGCCAGCGAACCAAACAGCTCTTTTCCGCCGAAGATAACTAATGTCTTCTGTTTAGACTCAGGCTTTTGACTCGGCAGTTGTGAGTGAACCGAAAGAATCCTATCTGAATCAAATCTATAAAAGCAGTCCAAGTCGCTGCAAAGCCCTTCTTCCTCATTAAGATTAGGATAAAGTTCTTGAGAAGGACGCGGTTCATGACCGCTTAAAATCAGTTCATCTAACATTTCCATTTTGTCAATATCGATTAAATACATTCTCCCTTCAACGGTGTCAATTAGAAGGCGATCGTCTGATAGGTAGCACATAGAGTACCTAAACCAGTCATCCGAATCAGGACAAGGGCATTCGCATATTCCAAGTAGATTGCAGTCAGGAAAACTGAATCGGCTGATTTGTCGATCGTAATTATTTATAACCACAAATTCGCCACCAGCAGGATGAAATTCTGGAGGCGCTGTGTCATAGAGACAGGGAACCTCCACGGCATGAATTCTCGTACCATCATCATAAAGCCAGTAGATTTGCTGTCCGTGCTGACCGGCAGCAGCATAAAGAGCTAAAATGTGATTTTCTGGGTGTGGGTGAAACGAGAAAGAACTGCCGGCGCCAAGAGGGTCTTTGAGCAAAAGTTGTCGCTGGATTTGCCACGAACTGGTATCGCGAATTTGAATCTCGACTTGCTTCATTTCAATTAATTTCATGCACCAAAAACGCACGCCGTCTGCATCAAACCAGCAGTCCTGAAATCCATTCTTGTTATGCAAATGTGAAAACTTAACAGGAGGGTTAGGTAGCTGTTCTTCAAAAACTAGCTGGTTTTCTGCTGCCACAATTGCTAAATGATTGCCATTTGCCATAATTGCTGCCAGCAAATCGCCTTTGGGGCTGATGGCTAAACAGCTAATTTCGTCGGGAAGGTGGTATTCGTATTTTGGCGACAAGTTACGATCGACTAAAGTGACTTTTTTGTGATCGCAACTTGTCGCAATAGTCCAATCGGAATCAGTGCGTTGATTTATGGCTAAGATACCCCAGTCAATTTGTTTTTCATGTTTTGGTAAAATCAGCATAAAGATATTTCAGCGTAAATAAGCTCTATTTTAACTGAAATCTTGCAGCATTTATCGTAGGGTGCGTCAGTCGGGAATTTCTTTGGGGAGTCAGAGACTGTTTACTGACGCACCTTACCGACTAATTATCGGGGCGTCAACTTCACATCAAATGCAGTACCGGTATTGTTGGTAAATCCGACAGTCCGACAGGGAATGAATTCCCTGTCTCATAGCGAAAGTCCTCTCAAAGAGGACTGAAATAGATCGTATTTTTCCTCAAAATCTACAGTCTGTTTTAACCGACAGCCCGACAGGGAATGAATTCCCTGTCTCATAGTAAAAGTCCTCTAAAAGAGGACTGAAATAGATCGCACTTCCCGTCAAAATCTACAGTCGGTTTTAACCGACTTTCGCTATGAGGCAGGGAATTCATTCCCTGTCGGATTGCGGGAAAAGCGCGTATTTGCTGGCACTAAATTATTACAAATTCGCATTCTTTCTCCCCGCCTTCTGCACAGGAATAACAACCCCGTGCGGTTTCTTATTCCCTGCAAACATCCCGAAGAAATCGTGCAGCAAAATGTAAAAACACGGAATAATAAACAGCGTCAGTAGCGTCGCCAGCGACAAACCGGAAAACACCACCACACCCAGCGGTTGCAAGAATTCCGAACCGTCTCCAATGCCCAAAGCTAGGGGGAATAAACCCAAAACTGTGGTAATAGTTGTCATCAAAATCGGACGCAAGCGCTGAGGTGCGGCCCTGAGAATTGCTGTGGCGCGATCGACCTTTTCATCTTCCCCAATTTGGTTCGCCAACTCCACCATAATAATCGCATTATTTACCACAATTCCCACCAGCAAAATCGCCCCCACAATCACCGTTGCGCCGATCGGAGTTTTAGTCGCATACAACCCGAAAATCCCCCCAGCCAAAGCCAGGGGCACCGTTAACATAATCACCAGCGGATCGACAAGCGAATTGTACTGCACCGCCATTACCACAAATACCAAAAACGCCGCCAAAGAACCCAAAACAATCAGCGAACTTTGCAATTCCCGGTTGGTTTCCGCCGCCGAACTCGGTATGACTCGCACTCCTTGCGGCAATTTTATTTCTGACAAAACTGCATCCACTTGTTTCAAAGCATCGCCCAAACTCGCGCCCTTATTAATATTCCCCGCAATCAAGAAAACTTGGCGCTGGTTAAGCCTTTGAATTTCCCCCGGCGCTTTTCCCAGTTCAATATTCGCCACATCGCTCAAGCGGATAATGCTGTTATCCCTAGCAGTTAAAGGAATAAATTTTAGTTCCGAAACCGATTGGACAGAATCGCGATCGAACTGTACCCGCACATCAACCAAACGGTTTCCCCGCTGCAATTGCGTGGGAACAGAACCTTGAATTGCTGTCTGAATCGCCTCTCCAATTTGCCTCGCATTCAACCCGTAGACTTCCGCTTGTTCCCAGTTGGGGCGAATCTGCACTTCCGTTTGCTGCGGGTCTCCATCCGGGCGAAAACGAGCTAATTTTACCTTTTGATCCAAAGTTGCCAATATCTCGCGGCCAGTTTGCTGCAATATTTGTTCATTTTCGCCCTGAAGCAGGACATCTACTTCAGCGCCCCGCACTGGCGAATTAGTTAAAACCAAACCCCGCACATTTTCTGGAATCAGGCGCAAACGAGTGTTTTTTGGCAAATCAATTTTATTCAATTCTTGCGTAACTCGCTGCACAAAATCCAATGTATTGGTGCCCGGTTTCAGCGTAATGTTGCAGCCGCCGCGCAGCAAATTCTCAACCGTATTGTTGCCGAATAACAGCCCGCCCACCGTCGTCAAAGTGTATTGAGTTTCTGGTTGGCTGAGGATAATTTTATCAGCTTCTGCCATGATTTTTTGGTTGGTTGCCAAATTTGTGCCTGCAGGAAACAAAGCAAACAATCTCGCTTGACCGGTATTAATTCTGGGCAATATTTCCTGGGGAATTTGACCAGCCATCAGCCAACTGCCGCCACCCAATCCAATAATCGCTACTGCAATGATAATCAACCGCCACCGCACTACTCCCGATAAAAATTTCCCGTAGCCGGCGGTAGCATTGGTAAAAGCTCGATCGAATGCGCGCAGCGGCCAAAAGTTGCTCAAACCGCTGGATACCCGCAGCGCTAGCAGTCGAGAAGCCATCATCGGTACAACTGTCAATCCGACAATCAGAGAGGCGGCGACAGAAAAGGTGATGGTGAGAATTAATTCGTTGAAAAGTAAGGAAACTAAGCCGCCGATGAGCAAAAATGGCAGTACGGCAACTAAGTTAGTGATGGTGGAAGCAAATAAAGCTGATTCTAATTCTTGGCTGCTTTTTTCTGCTTGCTGAATCAACTGCTTGTTACTTAAACGCTGCTTGCCGTTGGCACTGTTTGCATTGCTGGTTCCTTCGACAATATTCTCCAGCATGACGATCGAGTTATCGACCACAATTCCCACACCCAGCGCCAAACCACCCAAACTGAAAACGTTCAGAGATAGGCCAAAAACTCCCATCAGGATAATCGCCATTAAAGTTGCGAGGGGAATTGCCAGGACAATAATCAAAGTTTGGCGAAGTGAAGCGAGGAAAAGCAATACAGATGCCCCCGCTAAAACAGCCCCGGTTAAACCAGAAAATACGACGTTACTAATAGAATCGCGGATAAATTTAGACTCATCAAAAGTAGTAACGATAGTCGTACCTTCGGGAATTGCCCCGGATGTTTTTAATTCTTCTAGCCGCTTTTTGATGCCATCTACAACTGAAATTGTATTCGCGTCTGGCTGCTTTTGAATGCTAATTTTTACGGCTGATTTCTGATTGAGAAATACTTTAACTCGCTCTTCTTCTGTACCGTCAATTACCTGAGCAAAATCGCGCAGAAAAACTCGTTTTGGCGGATTGGAACCCGATGCTTGAAAAGAAATTGCCTGAATTTCTTTCGCGTTCTGAAATCGCCCGACGGTGCGGGTTAAAGGTTCTGCTGCTTCTTGCCGCAGCCGCCCGCCGGAAGTGTCCAGGTTCCGGGATTCGAGCGCTGATAAAACGTCAGAAATACTGACACCTAAAGATTGCAAGCGATTTAAGTCAATATTTACTTGAATTTCTTCTTGCACGCCGCCGGCCACGTCAATTGCTGCGATTCCAGGAATTACGTTTAGTTCTCTGGATAATTCTTCGTCAGCAAATACGCGCAAATCTACTCCTTGCAGGGAGTCGGAAGTGAGGGCAAATTCGTAAATCGGCTGCTGGGAAGGGTCCACTTTGAATAGAGTGGGCGATTCAACTGTATCGGGAAGTCGGTTGCGGATGCGGTTGACAGCGGCGGTGGCGTCGTTGAGGGCCTGGTCGATGTTTCCCCCCGGTCTGAAGAATAAATCGACGCTGACTTGTCCTTCGCGAGTGCGGGAGAAAACTTGCATGACGCCTTCAGTGGCGGACAGCCCTTGTTCGAGGGGGCGAGTAACTTCGTCTATTGCTACTTCTGGGGATACGCCTGGGGCGTTCAAGCGCACGCCGATGCGGGGATAGGTGATGGAGGGTAGCAAGTCAACGGGCAGTTGGGTGATGTAGAAAAGGCCCACGATTATGATAGCAAGTGTCAGCATGAGGGTGCCGATGTGGCGACGAATCGCGGTCGCGCTAATACTGAATCCGGTTTTGTCAGGAGTCATTCGATTTTAGATTTTAGATTTTAGATTTTAGATTGAAGAGTCGGCCCCGTCATTCAGACTAATTCTAGTAGGGTGCGTCAGTCTTGAATTTTTCTAGGCGGTGAGAGAATATCTACTGACGCACCTTACGAGGAGTATAATAAATCTTAATAAATATTCCCAAAAGTTTTTGTGAATATTTCTTTAGAGGTAGTCGATCGCCCACAACGCAGATTGGCAGAAATTGCAAGGGGCTTTTGAATCTCTCTAACTTATCGCCATCAGGAACAGGCAAGATGCCTGTTCCACAACAAATAAACTTTCTTGTGGAACAGGAATCTTGCCTGTTCCTAAAGTCTTCTTCCCTTTTCCCTCTTCTTTATTCCTTCTTCCTTCTTCCTTCTTCCTGACATCCGTTACATCCGTTACAGAATCCGTTGCCGAACTTCCTTCATTTACTGTACTTGAGAGCCGTGGGCGCGGGGGTCGGAGCTACTTGTTTTCACAGGCCCTGTGGGGGGAGTAAAATTAGAAACTTGACCGCCTGCTTGGGCGTGTGGCAGAGGTTTTCCTGCAATTAAAGCTTCTAAGTTAGCTTCCATAATACTGCGCGGCATTTCGCCCATCGTTTCAGCAACGGCGCTGCCTTTATCGTTCAAATAGACAAAGTGCGGAATGCCATCTACTCGATATTTTGTGATTTCGGGCAGCCATTTGTCATTATCTACATTCAGCATCACAAAATTCATCGGTTCGGCGTATTTCTGTTTGATTTCGCTCAGATCCTTAGCCATTGCCTGACAGCTACCGCACCAATTAGCATAAAATTCCATGAGTGTCGGTTTGCCATTTACCAAAGCTGTTTCTAATGGCGTTGAAGCTTTTGCCATGTCGGTGAGACTGCTTGACGGCGTTTGGGTTTGCAGCCCGAAGAAGATGGATATTGAAAGGGCGATCGCTGTTAACACGATCAATAAGTTTCTGAGGCGCGTGGCGACTTTTGTTTCGGGATTTTTGGCGACGGGGGCGACCGTTGACTTGGGCGAATTCTGGGTCATAAAATAAATTGCGCTTTGATTTCTATGTTTTTATTTTAAATAATAGATTCAGATTATACCACATTTTGAGATAATCAGACCCATTTCATAAAAATTTGTGCTAAAGGCAGTAATTAGATTAAGTGCGCTAAAACAGAAGATAACAAAGATTGTTTGTAAATTACCGAGGACTTGCAGGGTGAAAAAACGGGTAACACTGACGTTTCCCCAACGATCGATCCAAATGCCTGTCACCTATCGACTGGCAAAGGATTTTAATGTTGCAGCCAACATTATCCGCGCTCAGGTGGCTCCGAATCAGGTGGGCAAACTGGTGCTAGAGTTATCAGGGGACATCGACCAACTAGAAGCCGCGATCGACTGGATGCGATCGCAAAATATCGGCGTTTCCCTAGCCAGTCGGGAAATACTTATAGACGAAGATATCTGCGTTGACTGCGGTTTATGTACGGGGGTTTGCCCGACAGAAGCCTTGACCCTTGACCCAGAAAGCTTTAAACTAAGTTTTGCTCGATCGCGCTGTATCGTTTGCGAGCAGTGCATCCCTACTTGTCCGGTGCAAGCTATTTCTACTAACCTCTAAGCCCTGTACAAACTCATCGGGAGCATCATCTTTTTTTTTGCCTGGTTCTCCTAATTGTGCCATTGGATGAAAAAAAACTCTTGGGTTTCCCTAACTCTACTTTTTGTTACTTATTTCACTTTTGGCTGGAAATTATCTGAGTTTGATGTTCCCCCGCACCTGACTTGGTTTCTAGCCATAGCTTCAATTCTAGTGTTGACTGCCGCCTTCTCGTTCCCGTTGAAAGACATAAAAGCATTAATTTTGCGGTGGTTTTCGAGTGATATGGGTGCTTTTATTTCTATAATTTTAGGAGCTTTTGTAGCAGTAGTAATTATTGCTTGGATGCACCTTTTTGCTACTTGTTTACTCTTGATTTCAGCCGGAGCTTTGGCAAGACTCGATATTCAAATATCTGGTTGGAAAAATTGGCGGGCTTTTGCGGTATTAGCTACCATTTCTTTAACAGGTGTGGGGTTGGGCGGAGCGATCGAGTTTTGGGCAAAAACAGGCAGGCTCGTATTCTCTTAATTCGGAACGGGAAATTCATCCAACCAAATTCTATAACTCGCAATGGATATTTAGCCGAAAACTATCAGATCGCCCATCAATAAATACAGCTTATTTTTTTTCAATCCCCCACCCCCGGATTAATTCCCCGTTCCGCGCCGTAATCATAGCAGTTTTCCAGCCTCGTGAGGTAAAGCTTCTCAATTGCCGATTCCCGGTTGCGCGTTACTAATTCCCAATTACTAATTACCCATTACCGACAAACCTGGAGTGGAACTGAAAACCCCTAGGGCAGTATTGAAGTGTAGCGACTGTTGCTCAAAATGTTATTGCCAAGAACCCGCAAGTCCCGCAGCCAAAAACTCATCGCAATAAAAAAGCAGCTTTAGGGAGCTGCTAGTCAGAATGCATGAGGTATTGTTTTTAGAATAGGACAGGTTGAATTCGATCGGTGCTGGGTTACATTTTTTGATACGGGAGAGTTGATTAGTGAATGGACGATCGTAAAATCGTCACATAGCAGAGTATCATTGATGCTAAATTTCCCGACAATCAAGTTAGCGTTTAACTGTCCTTGCGCCCTACAGCCCTTCAGCGGTGGGGCCATTTTATTTTTAGGGAGAACTCAATAGCCGACTTTAACGCATCAGATGAGTCTGCCATTAGTTCTTGTATAAAATCTCCGCATCGCCACATCCTCATAGCTGGTAAAAGTATAGTCATTTATAGACATGGGAGGCTTCAAGTCCCTCCCCTTTCACTTTTACTTTGAGCGGATTAACCCGCATTGGCTGAACTACGCAGCTCCCTATCCCATCGCTGAACGCATTTGGGATTGCTTTTCTGAGAATATTGTAAGAAGCATTCACATCGGAATTAATTAACTGACCAGTTGATGTTTTGTACAAACCTCGTTTGATCCGTTTCCCAGTAAATACAGGCTCTTTTTCTGTTTTTCCGTAAACCGGAATTGGGTCTAAACCCAGAAAGCTACTTCTGGACGTGTAGGATTCTTCCTGCACAATCACCGTAATTCCCACTAACCGAGCTTTGTATTCCAACATTTCAATCAACCGAGAATGAGGAATGCTAACAAAGTTTTGATTAGTTTTCTTCCCTAACTCGATTTCAGTTTTCCACTGGGCATTCTTGCCAATTACTAGCGTCCCAATCTGCTTTGCCATCAAAATATCAATAATCACATGACTGGTATGATGCAAGTAATTATCAACTTTTTGATTGCGACAGCGTGTTAAGCGCTGAATCCGTAGTGAAGTTTTGCGACCTCCTTTTAACTGGGATTGCAACTTTCCTTTACGTTTGTTGTAGAACTGGTTGATCGATTTTAATGGTCGCCCGTTAATCAACAAAGGGATAAATCCCGGCTGATTTGAAGTTAACGCCACTAAATTATCCAGCCCCAAATCAATACTAGCTACAGAGTTGGCATTGCCAAGGGTGGACTCCAGTTCATCATAAATTACCTCAATTACATAGGAATCACATTTCGGAACCAGTCTAACTTGACAAATCTGATCGGGATTGAGTTGGGTTTTAATTGAAAGTTCAGTGCCGGAAAGCTTGATAATTCCTTTCTTCAACTGTTTGCTGCTAATCGCTTGAATGGTGTAAACGAGCAGGTTTCGCCCTTTAACTTTATCTTTGTACTTGGGCAATTTTGGACGACCCGTGAACTTGGAAGAATCAGCTTTGTAAGCATTGAATGCCTCAAAAAACGATTTCCAATTCTTGTCTAGTACCATCAATATTTGCTGACTGACTTTAGCAGGTAAAGCTTTATACGCTTCCTAAGACTTCATCAAGCGGTTCATTTCGTTGTAGTTGACATAACCCCATCCATAAATAAAGCTCTGACGAATAACGTAATTGGCGGCATTGTAGAGGTTTTTGGATTTGAAGGCTAGTTCGTCAATCTGGGCGAAACGGTGTTCCGTCGATTTAATGATGTGTCTCTCTGTTAGCTGCATTCAGAGCCTCCATCTCTCGGATGTGGTAGTTTATTTGCCTTCCACCACCGCCACGCAGTTGTGTAACTTATGCCTATTGCTTTAGCGTAGTCAGGTAGTTTCATTGTTAACCTCCTGACTACATATTATCATTCTTGCTTACTACTGCTTATAAACTTAATGAAGTTTTATAATACTCAGCAATTTTCCGGGAAGACCCAGCCGATTTTAGATGCGAGGATTTTAGATGCAATAGTTATTTGGTTTTAAGTCCGTGTTTTAGCGGAACAAATCTTCAATAGATAATTCCCCAATCCTCAACCTCCCGACTTCGTATAGCCGGACTCATCTAAATTCGTCAACTATCAATCCAATGGTCTGTGCCTTTTGGATTCCACCATTTGTACAAACAGTTATTCTGTATCACCTTATACTAAATAGCTAACTATCATATTTCTTAATGTATCAGTCGCTACTTGACATAGCCAGTGACAACAGAGTAATCGGAGAGGGGGTGTCGAGGAGAAGGCGGGAGTTTTGAATTGGGGAGAGTGGGAGGAGTAGAGGGGGAGAGTTAGGGAGAATGTTACTTTATCCTTCCCCCCGAATTTATCCGTGGGGTCAATGCTTCAATTCTAAAATCTAAAATCTAAAATCTAAAATCTAAAGTCGATTGACTCATGACTCATTTTTCAACTGCATCTGATCGAATAGTTGTAGGGCCGATCGCCAAACCAGATAACCTTGATCGTTAAGGTGCAAGCCGTCTGTGCTGAGTTCAGTTGGCAAATTGCCGTCTGCATCCGCAAACAGTGGGTGCAAATCCAGATACAAAACATTTTCCGAACTAGCAATTTCTTTCAGCCGTCGATTTATTGCCCGAATCCGACTGTTAGGAATCGCCAACAGCCGATCGCGATTTTCCCAAGTAGCTTGTTCCCCGCTGTGGGGCAAAATCGACTGCACCACAACTTGTGCTTTGGGGTGCGCCCACCGCAAATCGCGAATAATCTGCCGCTGGTTGTCCAAAATCCCTTCGTCGCTCGCCCCCCGCAACAAATCGTTAATCCCAATCATCACAAACACTGTATCCGGCGCAGTGCGATCGAACAACTGCAACCGCTTCAGCAAACCCAGGGAAGTCTCCCCCGAAATCCCTTGATTCAGCCAAATTCGATCGACTGGTAACAGCTTAGTCGGAAACCACATACTGAGAGAATCCCCAGCCAAAACACTCAATCTTGAGGGTCGATTCGCCGCCACCGCCTCAGCTTCGCGACCCAACTGCGTCACCCACTGCTGGTAAGTCCATTTATGTCGCAGCCCGGGAACGGGCACGTCTAGCACTGCCTTTGTAGAGATCGCCGGTTGGCCAATTTGTTCCTGGGCCGCTTCTGCCGTCACCGCATCATTCGCCTGGAACCTTTCTGTCAAGTTGTTTCCCTGCAGCAGTAGTTGAGCGACTGTAAGTATCAGTACCCCGTTCGTCACCAAAGATAGCAAAGCCCAAACCGGAACAGTTTTCGATCGGCTAACTTCCATCCCTAAGAGGGATTTATGAGTTCTACTTCTGCTACCTCCTCCGAACTTCTCCATAAACTCAAGCTATTTGCAGGCCTCACACCGAATAATTTGCACTGATTGCTGCATCAAATTTTACCGCTCAATTAAAGCCTCAATTCTTGTAAGAATCAAGCACTGTGCTGTATTGGGCAAGGGCGGCGATGCAGAACTTTACTTTTTCGCACTACTTTACCATAAAAAATCTGCCTACCAAACTTTCTGGCACCGGAATCGGATTTGTCCAATCAGCATATCTCAACAAAAATCTATCTAAAACTCACCGAAATTACTCATTTCTGATGCTAAAATCCAAAAATGAAAAAATTAACTATAACTGAAGCAGCCAAACTTAAAGGTGTGAGCGCTTCCACCTTGCGAAGATGGGAAGCCGAAGGCAAGCTAATACCGGAACGCACCGCTAACGGTCACAGACGCTATGACCTAGCTCATCTTCTTGGCTTAAAACCCAACGGCGCTTTAACCATTGCTTACGCTCGGGTTAGCAGTCACAACCAAAAAGATGATTTAGACAGACAAAAACAAGTTTTGGAATTGTTTTGTGCATCTCAGGGGTGGCAATTCCAAATCATTGAGGATGTAGGTTCTGGGGTTAATTACAGTAAGCAGGGTTTACAACATCTAATTCGGGCGATCGCAGATAATCAAGTAGAAAGGTTGGTATTAACTCACAAAGACAGACTGCTGAGATTTGGTTCTGAAATAATTTTTAATTTGTGCGAACACTTTGGGACAGAGGTAGTGATTATAAATCAAACCGAAAATACTAGCTGTGACGAGGATTTAGCTAAAGATATACTAGAAATAATCACTGTTGTCTCCGCCCGCCTTGATGGCACCAGGAATCCCAAGAACAAGCGCGTCGTTGAAGAACTTAAAGCAATTGCCGGTAAACTCTAATCAATACACCAGTTTGCAAAGTTCGTTAGTTACAGATTCTCAATTCCCATTTCCCCATTACCAATTAACAATGATCGGCGCCGACTCATGCAATCGAAAACTGCTATATGTACGCCATTAAAAGTAAGCTAACAATAAAAATATGCCCGCGTTCGTATCGAAGATTGAAACGCGAGCACAACGATAGACAGCCATAAGTTGGCGGGTATTTCAGATTCGGGTTTTTCTGAATAAAGAGGTCGATTAGCTGATAAATAGCTAATCTACGACACGAAAGCTGAATTGGTCGATCTCTTCGCACGCTCTACAGTTTGTTAGTCTTCCCCCCAGAACCCCCACCATAACCGCCGTAGCTGGTCTCACTTCTGTTATCCAAGCTCGTTTCCTTCACAAACCCAGTGTAAGCTTCCATCCCGTGTTCGCCGATATCCAAACCTTCAGCCTCCTCTAAAGCCGAAACGCGGATACCCAGCAAAGCTTTGAGTGCCAGCCAAAAAATCGTACTCAGCAGCACGGTCATCCCGCCTACAGAGATAATGCCGACCAACTGCGCCCAGAGTTGACCAAAACCTCCGCCCACAAGCAATCCGGCTGCAGGGCCTGCGGTATAAAGTCCAGTTGTAGGCCCGTCAGCAAACAGCCCAACTGCCAGAGTTCCCCAGATTCCACAGACTAAGTGAACTGAAGTTGCGCCTACAGGGTCGTCAATTTTCAAGTTGTCGAAGAAAGTTACTGCGAAAACTACCAGGATGCCGGCGATTATGCCGATTATGGCAGAGTTGGGCACGTTGATCCAAGCGCAGCTAGCTGTTACGCCGACTAAGCCGGCGAGGATGCCGTTGATAATCATCGAAAGGTCGGGTTTGCCAAGGTACAGCCAAGCCGTAATGGTTGCAGCAACTCCCCCGAAGGCACCGGCAGTGTTGGTGGTGATCGCAATGTGGGCGATCGCATTTGGATCCAGGGCCATTGTCGAACCGGGATTAAACCCGAACCAACCCAACCACAAAATCAAACAGCCCAGGGTGGCAATGCTCATATTGTGTCCCGGCATCGCCACAGTATCGCCGTCGCGGTACTTGCCGAGCCGCGGCCCCAAAAATGCAGCTCCCATCAAAGCCGCCCAACCGCCTACGGAGTGAACCACTGTCGAACCGGCAAAATCCCAGAAGCCTGCGTCTGCCAGCCAGCCTCCGCCCCAAATCCAGTGTCCGGTAATTGGGTAAGCAATTCCTACTAGCAGCAAGCTGAAAATTAAGAATTCAAGGAATTTAATTCGCTCTGCAACGGCTCCAGAAACGATCGTCGCAGCAGTTCCCGCAAAAACTAATTGGAAAAAGAATTTAGCGTTGAGGGGGACTCCCGTCCAGTTAAGCGACTCGAAAATGCCTTGATAAGCGTCTCCTGTGGCGGGGCTGTTGTCGGCTACGTTCCACAGAAAAAATCCGCTGCTGCCGATAAACTCGTTGCCGTTGCTGAACATTAAGGCAAAGCCGATCGCCCAATAGGCGATCGTAGAAAGCGCAAAAACAATCAAGTTTTTGGACAGCACGTTAACCGCATTTTTCTGACGGCAAAAACCGGTTTCCAACATACCGAAACCGGCGTTCATAAAGAACACGAGCATCCCCGCCACCATGACCCACATCGTATCCAGCCCCACCTTAAGGCTTGCTAATTGTTCCTCGGTGGTTGGCGTGGCAGGGGTTTGGGCTACGGCCGCATATCCCCACACCAAGAAGATGATTGCAGCTAAAGGTATGCAGGCTTGCCAACTTGGAGTGAGGCGGGCGATCGCCCGTGGTAACTTGTTCAACCTGTTGACTTTCGTAAAAAATTTAGCTGCTGGCAAATTTAAAGTCTCCCGCCTGACTTTTTTCGACTTTTTCTTTCCGACAGTCATTTTAATCACTTTTACCCTCTTTACGGCTACTAAGCTCAGCAATATTCGGAAAACTTTCCAATCTTACTACAAAAGTTTATTGGATTATTTGTTGAGATTGAGATAGTTATGATAGCCTAGCTCTTCTAGTTGATTTTGTTTTTTCAGTACAGATTCGGACAAAGTTTTGCGGTAATGCAAAACTCGCTCTAGCAATTCTGGCTGATGAGCTGCCAGTATCTGAACTGCCAGCAAGCCAGCATTCTTGGCGTTGCCGATCCCCACTGTTGCTACGGGTATTCCCGCTGGCATTTGCACGATCGAGTACAGCGAATCTACCCCTTGCAGGTGGCGGCTCGGTACGGGCACGCCAATCACTGGCAAGGGGGTTAAAGATGCTACCATACCTGGGAGGTGCGCCGCTCCCCCGGCACCTGCGATAATGACTTTCAAGCCTCGTTGGTGCGCGGTTTGGGCGTATTCCACCATGCGCTCAGGGGTGCGGTGCGCCGAGACGATCGCCACAGTGCAAGCAACACTGAATTCTTCGCAAACGGAGATCGCATCTTTCATGGTTGGCAAATCCGAATCGCTACCCATAATAATTCCAACTGTCGCTTGATTCATGCAATTTTCAGATTTCAGATTTCAGATAAATGCTAATTTTAAATGATTGCGTTAACTCAAATTTAGATATTTTGTACCAAAACTGACCCTTAAAAGCAATTTTGCCACCAGCCCCCGTCTGAGCAGCCCTGCAGCCAGCAAAAAGCAAAAAGCTCCCCCTCCTCACCAGCCACCGGATTTATCCGTAGCGAATATTAAATCTAAAATCTAAAATCTAAAATCTAAACTCGGATGACTGAAGCCACAACCCCAACTGCCACCCCCACAGATATTCTCAATGCTCGCCTCCCCGGCTGCAAGGATTTGCAGATGCTTGCTGTTGACGAAACGGGAATCATTCAAGAAGTTTTGCCGATGGACGCCGTATTTAAACGGATTTGTCCTCCTCATTTGCAAGTCGTTGATGTAGCAGGCGATTGGATTTCTCTGGGCGGTGTTGACTTGCAGATTAACGGGGCGCTCGGTTTTGCTTTTCCCGATTTAGAAATCGAGCATATTGAAATTTTGCCGAAAATTTGTCAATTTTTGTGGAATCAGGGAGTCGATGCTTTTTTGCCGACATTGGTGACAACTTCGGTGGATAAGTTTAGGCGATCGCTCTCGACTATAGCTGATTATATCCGCACTGTACAAACTACTGTTGCCGCAACCAATAAAGCCCAAACAGCGGAAATTATCGGCGTTCACCTCGAAGGCCCTTTTCTCAACCCCCAGAAGCGAGGTGCTCACCCAGTTGAGTTTTTGTTACCGCTAACTATAGAAAATGTCAAGCAAGTTTTAGGAGATTGTGCCGATATTGTCAAAATAATTACTTTAGCACCGGAGTTAGACAGCACTGGCGAAGTCATTTCCTATTTGCAAAGTTTGGGAATTTCCGTCAGCCTTGGACACTCCCAAGCGACGGCAGAGCAAGCACAGCAAGCATTTGATCGGGGAGCTTCAATGGTAACTCACGCTTTTAATGCAATGCCGAGTTTGCACCACAGAGAACCGGGTTTGTTGGGAGCGGCGATTGTTTATCCGGGGGTAAAATGCGGTTTAATTGCTGACGGGAAGCACGTTTCTCCGACAATGATTGATTTTTTGCTGCGCGCTGGTAGGTATGAAAAAGGCGTTTTTTTGGTGAGCGATGCTTTAGCTCCTTTGGGTTTGCCAGATGGTGTTTATCCTTGGGATTCCCGACAAATTGAAGTCAGAAAAGGTACAGCTTGGGTAAGATTAGATTACCACTCAGTCCTGGAATCTGCTACTTTGGCGGGTACAACTCTGCCGCTGTTGGCGGGAGTGCAGAATTTAGTGGAGTGGGGAATTTGCGATGCCGAAAGTGCGATCGCCCTGGCAACTGAATCTCCGAGAAGGGCGATCGGAATTTCGGGAATTATTGGCAAATCTGCAACTCAATTGTTGCGCTGGAATTTAAATGCTGCGACAAAGCAATTGACTTGGCATCGGTTATTTTAACCTGTTATACCATTTTAAATTAAAGAATTGAAGAATTGGGAATGGGCGAACTGGTATCACCCGATCGATTTGAGATTTTAGATGTGCCGTTTGCATCTAAAATCTCAAATCGCCCATCTAAAATCGGTTGTTGCAAGTTGCACATTTTCCGAACCGTATTGCTATATAATATCTAACCGTTGGCAATAAATCAGCAGCAGGCAGATCGATGAATTTGGTAGACGACAAGACTATAGTTAGACAGTATTTTAACTCGACGGGATTCGATCGCTGGCAGCGAATTTACGGCGAGGGCAAAGTCAATAAAGTTCAGCTAGACATCCGCACCGGGCATCAGCAAACGGTGGATACAGTCATCAAATGGCTGCAAGCTGACGGCAATTTGCCCGGGCTTTGTGTCTGCGATGCCGGCTGCGGTGTAGGCTCTCTGAGCATTCCCCTGGCTGAAGCTGGGGCAATTGTTTGTGCTAGCGATATCTCTGAAAAGATGGTAGCAGAAGCTTACGATCGATCGACAGCAGTTCCCGGCAAGCTCTACAACATCTCCTTCGCCGCCCAAGATTTGGAAGCTTTAACCGGCAAATTTCACACGGTGATATGTTTGGACGTGCTCATCCACTATCCTCAAAATAAGGCTGCGGAAATGATCGCACACCTAAGTTCGATCGCCGAATCGCGACTAATTCTTAGTTTTGCACCCAAAACTTTAGCACTCACCGCCCTCAAAAAAATTGGTGAACTTTTCCCAGGCCCCAGCAAAACTACCCGGGCTTACCAGCACCGCGAAGCTGATATTATCAAAATCCTAGAAAACAATGGTTTTGTTATTAACAGAACAGCGATGACTAGCACTAACTTTTACTATTCTCGCTTGCTGGAAGCTGTGCGGAAATAGGTTAAAAATATCTGCAAAAAAGCTAATTTCTCATCAGCATAGGGTGCGCCTAGCGCACCTTGCCTTCCAAGAGTTAGGCAACTGAACCTCCATACTCTGCGATTGCTTAGCGGCGGATCGCAATGACAAATAAGGCACGCACCGCGCACATTTGATATCAACAATTAGATGTTTTTCCCTCTTCCTTCTTCCTTCTTCCTTCTTCCTTCTATCCTTTACATCCGTTACATCCGTTACACAATCCGTTGCCGAACTTCCTTCTTCCTTCTATCCGTTACATCCGTTACATAATCCGTTGCCGAACTTCCTTCTTCCCAATTCAATAAATAGTATGTCAACGCTAATTTTAATTCGTATTTTTATAGCAGTCGCAGCGGTATTCGGAGGTTTATCCGTTGCAGGCGGTGCTTTCGCCTCCCACGCTTTAAAAAATCAATTGAGCGATCGAGCTTTAACCATTTTTGAGACCGGCGCCCGATATCAAATGTACCATGCCTTGGCTCTATTACTCGTCGCTTTACTCTTGAGCCGCGCCCAAGAGTCTCAAACATTTTTTGCAGTTGCTGGATGGGCTTTTATTGCCGGCACAATCATCTTTTCAGGCAGTTTGTACGCCCTGAGTTTGAGCGACATCAAATGGCTGGGTGCAATTACGCCGCTGGGGGGAGTTGCTTTTATTGTTGGTTGGGGATGTTTGGCAGTCGCAGCTTTTAGTTTTAAATAGGCAACTGGTAAATTTTGAAGCAATTACCAATTATCAATTACCTAATTATCAAAAACATCCCTGGAAAACAGCTCTGTCAAAGTACGCAAGTAAGGTACAAATACCGTTAAATCTTCAGCAGGAAGCCGCTCACATATTTCCCAAAATAAAATCAGCAGCATATCCTGCACTAACTCCCAACTTACATGAAGTTTCGGGTACAACATCACGCAAATTGGAAACAATTCTTGCTGTACCGGGTGAATGCTACCTTCCAAAACGCACCAGCACAAATAGCTTTGAAAAATCTCGACATCTCGGATACCAGAAATTTTTACCTCGCGATCGCTCAAATACCCGCTGCTGCTGCGGTATCCTTGATGCTGGGCACTAGCTCGATCGTACACTGCACTAGCAATCTGAGTCGTGTGCTGCAACAAATGCTGAACGGCTAATAGAGCTCTTGAATTCGGGGGCTGATTCGCCGCCGCCTCGTTAATCTCTCCGTAGGGAATGTGCAGATAGTCGTCTACAACTTTTAAGTAGGGCGCAAATTCCGCTCTCTCTGACTCCGAAAGACATCCTAACAAGATTTTGCTAGTGTATTGAAACTCCATTGTCACAAATCCCAGCACTAACGGATCTGTCTTTGAGTATTTTCGCCTCACTTTGATAATATCTTTTCCCACCAGCACTGACAAGCGGAAAATAGGTTCTCTATCCGCATAAGCGTCTATTGCTTTCCGATATAAGGTGCGAGAATCGGCGGCAATTTCTAAAGAATTAATTAAACTTGGATCGATCGCGTGTCGCTCTATTTGTGTCTCTAAAAGAGCTTCTACTCTACTCCAAGCTATCTCGCTGGCTAATTTCAGGGTATCTGTCAATTTGTCAACTATGGGGGCTCTATTGCCCTCAAAATTAGTTAAATCTAGGCTTGGGAGAATTTGGCGTGGCGCTTGGTTCTCTCTTGTCGCCACTGTACTGTAATATTTTTTTGCCCAGCTAACTGCGAAGGAAGAAACGCTGACACATTTAGCTTTTGGGAGTTGGTCAATGTCCAGTTCGGTAATACATTGGGACGCCTGACTTGCGCCCTGTTGAAATTGGTCGGCTGCTGGTAAAGATTTTGAAGATATTTGTGAAATACCCGTCATGATAAACCTCGTTTTTTTATTAAGTCGCACCCGATCGATTCCCCTAATTTTTAACGTTGTTAACTACAATTTTCTGCATTTGTACGCTGACCGTCATCAGCCATTACGCTTAAAGCTATAAGCCATTTGGCTCGACTGCCTGCATCTTTTATAAGTTGCACGTTAATAACGTTATTTATTGTGTGATCGATCACCATCACCCTGTGATCGCGATCCTAAGTGATTTTTTTGACCTATAAAGAGGGCTGCAAATAAATTTAATTTGTCTTAAAATCGAATAATTAAAGTCAAGTCTATCTCAAAAAAACTGCTGCTTGAAATACTTGATGTTGGTTTGGGAGCGCTTTGGTCTATCGCCCTAATCTATTAAACAAGCTAAGCTACAGCACGCTCTAAGGGTGACTTTGGTTAATTTATTTCTATAGCTGAATTAGAATTGTATTGTGAGCCTGACGATTGTTATGAAACCCTAAAAAAATTAACAATCGGCTTTTCTAAATAAAAAATTAAATTGGAGATGAGAATCAGATTTATGTGCATTTAGTTAATGCCATTGCCAGGGCAGTTTTTTGTGATCCGTTGTTTAGGAATGAGAATTAAATAACTTAGAATGCGTGATGGTTCTTGTGGGATGGGCACTCTTAGCCCGCCCTTTCTGGACGGGCTAAGAGTGCCCATCCCACTTTCAAGAGTGTAAATTATTTAATTCGCGATCCTTAGCTTCCCCGTGAAGCGAAGCTATCCCGTAGGGAATCGCCCGCAATTGATCGTCGTCCATTCGATCGACCACCTACCCTTCAAAACCAGAATTAGCGAGTGACTCGCCCGGTAGCCCGCGCATTTTGCCAAATCCGGCGGGTTCGAGTCCTCTGTCGGAGGCCCAAGCCTGTCCCTACAACGAGAGGATTAGGTTGATGCGGGCCCCACGGGCGATCGATCCTCACAAACAGCACGACCGGTATGTCTTTAAGGCTATGGCTTCGGGTAGGATTAGTAGGACGAGAGGAAGTGGAAAAAATGAGCGCTAGCAGCAATTCAACAGAAATTAAGTTCGGAACCGATGGGTGGCGAGGACTGATTGCCCATGACTTTACTTTTGCCAACGTGCGAAAAGTCACCCGGGCGATCGCCAGTTACCTAGAAACCGCTTACACCAAAGACCGCCCAGTTCTAGTCTCCTACGATACCCGCTTTCTGGCAGACGAGTTCGCCCGCACTTCGGCGGAAGTATTGGCAGATTTGGGATGGACAGTGAAAGTGGTCGATCGAGATTGCCCCACACCAGTCATCGCCTACAGCGCCAAGCATCTCAACTCCGCAGGGGCCCTGATGTTCACGGCTTCGCACAATCCCGCACCTTACTGCGGCATCAAATACATCCCCGACTACGCGGGCCCGGCTACCCCGGAAATTACTGATACAATTGTGGCAAATATTGCTGGTGCTTCTGATGCCCCAGCTAAAGGCAGCCACAACGATAAAATCTCCAGTTTTGACCCGAAACCCGAATATCTGAAGTTTCTTTATACTTTGATCGATGTGGAGCGGATTCGCTCTGCTAAGTTGAAGGTGAAGTACGACGCTCTCTACTCGACTTCTCGCGGCTATCTCGACGGCGTTTTGGAACACTGCGGCTGCGATGTCGAAAGTTTTCATACCTACCGCGACGTGCTGTTTGGGGGCGGAATGCCCGAACCCAAGGGGGAACAGTTAGTCGAGTTGGTGGAAGCTGTTAAGAAGGATTCGGCGGATTTGGGTTTGGCTACCGATGGCGACAGCGATCGCTTTGGTATTGTTGACGAGTTGGGAAATGTCTTGACTCCAAACACCGTGCTGTTGCTGCTGGCGCGTCACTTGGTTAAGAATAAAGGCTTGACTGGGGCGATCGTCCGTACAGTCGCAACTACTCATTTACTGGACAATTTAGCCGCCAAGTACGGTTTAACAATCTACGAAACCGCAGTCGGTTTTAAATACATCGGCGAAAAAATGCGCGAAACTGCGGTGCTCATCGGTGGCGAAGAGTCTGGCGGTTTGAGCGTTTTGGGTCACATTCCCGAAAAAGACGGGATTTTGGCTGATATGCTAGTTGCTGAGGCGATCGCCTATGAAGGCAAACCGCTTTCTCAGCTAGTCGAAGAAGCCATTAAAGAAGCCAACGGCCCCCTGTACAACAAACGTTTGGACTTGCACCTAGAAGAAGCCCACAAAGCAGCCGTTTTGGACTCTTTTACCAAGAATCCCCCCACAGAAGTAGCAGGTATCCGCGTTAAGGAAATCGGCCGCAAAGACGGGATTAAACTTTATCTTGAAGACGGTGGCTGGGTACTGCTGCGGCCTTCGGGAACTGAACCCTTGATGCGCGTTTACATGGAAACCAATTCTGTGGAAAAAGAAAGCCAAGTTGCCCAACACATGGAAAAGGTAATTGCCCAGTTAGAACCTGTTTAACTTTCTACCTATTCCAACGGGGGTTTTTCCCCTAGTGCTTGGGATTGTGAGGTGCGCCGAAGCGCACCTTACCTATTTTTGATAACTCTGGCAAAGCCTCTGAACATTAATCATCGATACTGCTGGGCCAGTTACAGCACTTTCCAGGTAAGTGAAGTACAGAGAAACCGGGTTTCTTGAATAAAACCGGTTTCTGGCGAGAAATCCAGAAGAAACCCGGTTTCTGGGGTGTACTTTATAAACCTGGAATCCGCTGTATATATTTGCAATACACTGGGATTTGTTAAAGTTGGGGATTTGTAAATTTATCTATTTATTTTTAATTTTTAATTAATTTAAAAAATTCCTAAATTTTTTCCGAATCTACTTGACTTTTATCCAGATAAAATTGTATATTATTAAATAATGGGGTGTTTGCAAAAATAAAATTTTCACACATATTCCGATTATAAAACAATTATACAAGTTAAATTACTAGCCTGTCAACCGGTTTATGAAAACAATTCCTCTGCTCGCCATTAGTTTTTTAGTAGCAATTTTAGTCAGCGCGATCGGCATTATTTCAGTGCAAAATGCCGCCCCAGTATCCTTAAACTTTATCTTTTTTCAATCGATACAAATGCCCGTAGGAGTAGTATTGGCAATGAGCCTGAGTGCAGGACTGATCGGAGGTGCGCTACTGCAACCGCTGTGGAACCTTTCAGATTCCCAAAACTCGCGTCCTAAATTTCCGGCCACTCCAGAAGAATCTGACACCGTACAATATTAAATATATTTGATCCCTTACAGGGAATATACCTGACCGTCAATCAGCAACCGAGTAATTCCCTTAGCTCGCAAATAAGGCGCTGCTTTTTGCAGAATACTGCTGTCAGGAATCTTGAAAACCCTTTGATTGCGAGTAGCAAATCGGCGGGCCACTCGGTGATTGTCAAACACTGCCAGGGTTTTCTCGCGAATTTCCGCTGCCGGAATTTGACCCAGTTCGCCAAAAGCTTTTAGAGGCCTGGTGATTAACTCTGCCGCCCGATCGACCACCAAATAACAAATTTTGGGCAAAGATGCTTCGCTTAAAGGCAAAACTTGAATTAGTCCTGTACCCCGAAGCTCGTTAGCGAAGCCCTCGAAGAGGAGCGACTCCCCCGACGATAATGAACCCAGGAGACTGCCTTCAGACAGAGAGTCCTCATCCTCTACATCTTCGTCGAAGTCGTCATCTAAATCGTCTTCATCATCCTCATCATCCTCATCCTCGAAATCGCTAAAGTCTTCACCTGCCAGCAGCCCGGATGCTGGCAGCATTGCCTTTAGTTCACCAGTCACAACAGCGCGGTGGCTTCGATCGGCAAAATTGGCTGCTGGGACATCTGGCACATCAGAAACATCCAATTCTGCAACTGGTTCAGGGACTGATTCAGAACGCTTTCTGATCGTCGGTCTCGAATTTGAGGCTGACTGCTGGAGGGGGGCTGACTCCGACAGGGGAACAGCTACAGGATCGATTTCGCCATCTGCCGATGACTCAGTAGTCGCCTCTGTCGGTTCAGAAACACTTGTGCGATGATCGGACAAACGCTTTTGTTTTTGCTGCACTAGAAATTCGTATTCCGGCTCCGACAAAGCCCCCTGAATGATGCGCCTCACAGTCGAACTGCTCACTCCGTAGCGCTTTGCCAGAGTGATAGTATTCTCGTTGGACTGTCGGTACAGCCTGATGAGTTCGCGTTTGTCTGAATCGGAGAGTTTTGTAGGCGTCATGCCAAGTTTTCCAGCAAAAAGACGTGAAAAGACGCAGGCGAGCAGTCAGCGAACTGTGATTTTTCCTTTTCGATTTCAAGCTCAGAGATGCTGACAATGGCAAAAAAGCTTTCGCGTCCCCATCGCTTGCCAAAGCAACCCCAATCTCAAATCGCTAGGCTGCGCGACGACTGCGCCTGCTCTGGCGAGAACGGGTTGAGATGTCATGTTCCAAGATAGCTCCAATTCCGAACAGGATGGCGCTGAAAACAAAAAAGACTTCCAGCAAACTTCCGCTTTGATAACTACCCTCAGCCTGAGTATCCCGCCATTTAAAGTACATATCTGCGATGTAAAGCGAAAAAGTTGCAGCCGCAATCATTCTCCAAGATTGAGAAAAACGTCCTCCCCAAAACGCCAGCAGCAATGCAGTAGCAATAATCAGCAGAAAAACGTCTCCAACGATGTAAAACAAATTGATTGCATAGGCGTAAGGCGACAGTTGCTTGTCAAGTGCTATTACCCATGCGGGAGTTTTACTTTGTTCTGCTGCTTCTTCTTCTTCTTCTTCTTCTTCGGGTGCGGATTTAGCAGCAGTCGCGGCTGTTCCTTTTACCATTGAGTTGGACGAATTTTCTAAACCAGCCCCTTTTGCTCCTGGCGCTGGCGCAGAGCCTGTCACTACTTCCTGGGTGGCTGCTGGAGACATTCCTAGCTGTAGCCTCCAAGACTCAGGTGCAGCAACCCAGATAGCTACAGCAATCCCGAAGGCTGCAATTCCCGCTAACAAAGCCCACTGCCAAATTTCTAGATTCAGCCGTTTGGAAGTCACAGCGATCACCATGCCCCCAATCAGTACCACATAGCTGCCCAGATAAAAGGCATCTGCGGGGGACACGTCCGGGTCGGCCTCGAAATACAGTTCCCAAATGCCAAATAGCACACCGCCGATAAAATAGAACAGCATCCCCAGACCAATGCCCAGCCAGACGTTGCGCCCGCTGACCATGTGCGGGCTTTGCCAGTTTCTAAAACAGACTAAAGCCGCTCCCAAGTATGCTCCGCATTCAAAAATATAAGTGCCGATCGAGTACCACAGAGGTAAACCCTCTTCTGCTGAGAGGGGGACGCTGAACAGCAAAAAGAACAGCAGCGCCATGACAGCCCAGACAATGCCCACAATCACTAGGGTCTGAGCTGACAGTAAAGATGAAGATGTAGATGACTTTTCTGAAGTGCTACTCATAGGGATTCCACGAGACCTAACTAGCGGTTGAACGCACCCCATCTCAATCTTTGATTGGAGATGAGGATTCTTTCGCCAAAAACCTTAAAAAACCTCGATCAGACGCTTCCGGGATAACTGGCGTCCTCAGTGTGTCGTCGGGGCTTTTGCCCTCGTACACTATAGAAAGACTAAGCAAGAATAATATCTATTTACTAATTCAATAAATTAGTTGTTAGTCGATCTTGTACCCGGAAATATAATGATAGACATACGGTAGATGTCTCCACCCTTAAGGTTTTTACAGTACCAAATCTATCTCTGAAATTATACCCTCAAAGGTTGAGGTATCTGTTTTTTTGCTTTCCCATTCCCCTACTCATATCAATGATTCTAGGTGGGGAATGCGATCGAAACTTAGTTAAATTGCCAGACCATAGGTGGCATCCAAACCGAATCAACAATTTGGTTGGTCAATACAAGTTGGCCATCCAACCTGTATATCGCGTACCCCCTACAGTGCAATTATCTAAGATCCATTATCTCGACCCAATTGTCTGAGCAATTGTCACAGATTTTCTATCCTGCGATCCACAACTTGTTGAGGGCTGATTGTTTCAGCCAATCTAGAAACTGAGTCCGATCCGGTGCTGGCATATCTTGCAGCACATCGCTCACTCCCTCCGCGAAGTCCGTATTGCCAAAATATGATTTGCCCAAGCGGTGGAGTTCTTGCAATAAGGTCTTGAGATGCTGCTCTTGCCAAGGAGGCACCTTGTGATTTTGCAAGGGACTAACGGTTAGCCAGTTTTTTATCGCATCAGGGGAGTCTGCCTGGGGGAAGTTTCCCTGCTGAAATACCTTGGCGATATCTTTCTGAAACGATGTGGCTTGCCTTGCGCCTAAGAGGTCTTCTACATCGAAGTAAACCGCTTGGAGGAGCAGCAGACAAGCCTGCGCGAACAGTGGTGCTTTGGCTGCTTCATTCCCTGCCGGTTCTTCACCGGCAAGCTGATCTAAACGGACTTTTCCCCAGACGCTATATCTATCCGGCTCTTCTAGCAGAACACAGGCTTTGCCTCGGTTGTCGGTTAAGTCCCGCCACAAGGCTCTGGCGTCTTCTGCTTGCTTGCCGTTGAAGGCGCTGATCAGGCGAAAAGTCTGCCCCTGATAATTGAGAATGGGAATTTGTTGATCCCGTTTTGGGTGTTGAAAATTGGTTATTTCAACATCCTGCCGTTTCAGAATAAACATGACACTGCGATTTGACTCCTGTCATGGCCGAGGTGCTGTGCTTTTGACACTCCCGATGCCTAAAGGCGAAGGGATTCTTGATTCAGCGAGTCCACTTAAATTAGCAGGATTGCTCCCGATCACCCAGAGATGGTGCTCTCCTCAAGCGTTCCGATACTTTTTTGCTAACAAATGCTAACAATTATCTAAGCTGAGATTGTCTCTCAGCCTTGGCGTATAAATCAATGCACGAAGGAAAATCCCCCGCGCACAATTTACGACTGCTGTACTGGCAACGCTTGATTTTCGCGCTCGTGCCGAGCAGGCGATTGACTGTTTTGCTTTGATGCCGTAGAGGAAGCTTATATAGAGGCTCCGTACCATCAGGGATTTTCACCTGAGTCTTTCAATCCTAGTTCTACCACATTTTTATCAAATATCAAGTCGAGCAGAATGTTAGCCAACATAACTCAATATCAGCAAATTAGTCATTCTGGCTCAACTCATACCTCAAATCAGGGGACGATCTCTGGTTTTTCGGTAATGTGGTCAGCGTTTTAGGCTTTGCCACTACGGGATGTTAACATAACCAATAGACATCTGGGAAAAAGCACCTGTGACTCTTTTGCTGTCTGAGTTCCGTCTTAATTTGGGGAGATATGCGATCGACCAAATATTGGGGTTTCAACTCGACCTCTAAATACTTTACCCGAGTTCACCAAAAAACGAGGGAGAAGCCCCGGGCTACCGACATGGGGAGGAAAGCGGCTGCGACGACCGTCGCCGTGGAATGATCGCAACTTGAGTCGCAATGATATGATAAGTGCAGCGATTAAGAATAACCATCTACGTGTTGAAACATTTTAGTTTCGGTGAGATTCCGGCACAGTAAGCCACTACTGCATTTGAGCAGTCAGCCTATTTAACTGACAAAAAATATCAAAATGTGGAGCGTACCTATCTGGCATAAGTGATGGACTCCGAAAGCCGAAAAAAGCCAAAAGTATACGCAAAGCTTGGATTCGTCCATGCTGAGTGGGTAGAGGCGCATTGATAACGCCTTTGAAAGTCCCTTTGTGGTCTTATTCAACAATCCCCCTGATTCCTCAGTGGGGAGTATCAAGTCCTACCTAGTTTTGATTGTAAATTTCCAATTGGGCTGTTTGCAGGTGAGTCCCTCCAGCTTTTGTCAGATACAGTCTTGAAGGCAAAGGCACTCTCATCATCTTGGTTTTTTTCCCTAACCATCGCGCTGCAAGCTATATTTTTCTAGATAAAAGCGGTTTCTGCGTAAGTCATCAAATAATTTACTTGCTCGATCGCACACTGCACCGATACAATAATCTTGTTAGCGATTTTTGAGTTGGGTGCGTAACTCAGTTGGATAGAGTAGCTGCCTTCTAAGCAGCGAGCCGCAGGTTCAAGTCCTGCCGTACCCGTTAGGTAATCCTTTTGCGTAGCAAGGGTTTCAGGTTGACTAAGCTACCGAGAGTCTGGTTTTCCGCTCATCTTTAGCTCAGTCCTACTCTTCTAAGTAGCTGAGTATGTCCAAAACTGCCTCCATATCTGCCAAGTTTGCGCCGGACTTTTTGCGTCTGGTCTTCAACTTGTTAAGCAGGTCGGCCGGCTCTGGAAATTCTGCGACGGTCGGAGCCGAGTTTTTATTTGCTTGCCGATCGCGCTGCACTTCCTTGAGTTCTTGCTCCAACATCTGCACCTTCAGTCCTAAATCGCCGTTGCGCTCGTGTAACTCATTCAGTTCCTTATCCCATTCTGCAAGCTGCTTGTTGGCCGCTTTCAATTCCTGCCTGAGTGATTCATCGTTGCCGTCACTCAGGCACTCAATTTTCCCAGCCGTTCCTCAATGGCGGCCATCCGCTCCATCACGGTGTCAAGGCGATCGGCTACAACCTTGTCTACAGTGTCTACAATTTCTGTAGACGCGACGCTATCATTACTTCGTGTAGACAAATCCGTAGACAGTGTAGACACTATAGGTGTAGACAAAGTAGACAGCGCTGTAGACGTGCCTGAGACTTCCTTGAGAATGCGTTGTGCAGTTTGACTAAGCGACTCACTGTCTAGCTTCTGAGCTTCTATCCAGTTCAGGAAGTGACCAGAAGCCCTAAACGATACGACTTGACTTTGACTCATTGTAGACACATGTATACAGTATTTGTCTACACTAACTGACAACTGTCTACACTGTCAACAATTTGTAGACAAAACTTGTAGACACGAAAATCCCCCAATTAAGGGGGATGGGATTCAGTCGTTAGTTGTCAGGCAGTGGCTAAATTTTTCCTTGGAGACGGATGAGTTCAGCAATTCGATCGCGGACTAACTCGTCTTCTCCCTCCAACCAGTCAGTGATAGTAGCAGCGCTGTATTTCCGTCCCGGAGTATTCCATCCGAACATTTGAGTAAGCAGGGCTTGTAAATGTTCAGAACGGTACTCTGGCCACCAGATTAGTGCAATGTCTCGCATTTTTTCTGCGTCCTCTGGGCTGATAACTTCAGGTACTGATGTCACTGCAGGCTCTGACTCCGGTTTTAATGGGGGCTGAGCTTGCGGAGATTGAGTGAGTATTTTGACCATTTTCTCGCGCTCGCTTTGTGGCTGATTTGAGAACCATTGCAAAAATTCTGTAAAAGGTGAAGATTCATCGCAAGGATAGCAAGGTTGTTTCTGTACAAGGGTTTCATCGCAAGTGCCATCGCAAGTCACTTGCCTTGCACCTTGCGATGAACCTTGCCATGAAACTGGCTCTATGCAAGAACCTTGCGATACTTGCGATGAATTTACAAGTTTCAAGCCAAAAATAAATTTGTGACCGTAACGCTCTTGAGTATCAACGCGCCGCTCAATCTTGGGGAATAATTCCCGCAAGCGCAAATACAAATCCTGAGACTTCTTCACTGGTGAGTCATAGGGCGATTCAGCTTCCCATGACTTTTTAGTTTTTTTACCAGAGTCGTCAATAGTCAACCACCCATTCTCCAGATACCAGTCCTCCAAGATTTTATAAAGGTCTCCAATGTAGACCTTGCCCTCTGGGTTAAATTCCAGTCCAACCTCGCGGGCAAACTGCCACAAGTGCCGACTTTCCTCTTGAGCTTCCCGCATCGCCTCACGGGTCGCCTTGTAGTCAATACCCTCAGCCAACAACAGCGGCATCCGCTCCAACATCTTGTTGAGCATCGCCGGCGCAATCCGCTCCAGAATAAAGTCTGGGTCATCCTTAAAACGCGGGTCAGCTTCTAACTCACCCTGAGACGCGACAGCGCCACGCTTGTAAGTTTTCCTAAAGCTCAAGATGCCGTAGCGGTCATCAATAGCAGCCGTCCCCCCAGTGATGGACGGTAGCTTATTGCAGTTAGCCAAAAAGATAGCTGTCGGCTTGTACTCATAGCTGTCCTTACCCTTGCGTTCAATATCGATCGGGTCGCCTGTGATGAACTGCTTAAGACTTTGGAGAGCGTCAAGACTCACATTTGAAGCATTCTCAGAAGCCCAATTACAGACACCGCCCTCAATGGTAGCCAGTGCAAATTTACGTCCACCGTCGTAAGCCTTGAAATCTGACAGCGACTTCCCGGTCATCCCCCGCCCAAAGACAGCGGCCAACACAGCTCGCAGCGTATCCTTGCCGTTAGACCCCTCGCCGTAGCACAACAAACCTTTGACTCCCTTGCCCGTCAACTTTGACCGTACCAGCTTCAAATTCAACGCAGCAGCAGCAGTCCGCAGGAATATCTCGCGCTGTGCTGGCTCAAGACACTCTAAAAGGCGATCGCAATCGGCGCTATCAACATCAGGGTCATACTTGCTCCCGACGTAGGTATAGACCTGGTTAGGGTCATGTGGCACAAGTGAGTGGGAGCCATCAGGATTAATCCTCACTACCCCGTTAGAGCAGTTCAAACCGTCAGGATTTATCTTGTTTGGGTCAACCGCATTCCGATTCACAACCCAGTTGAGAACCTCAGCGACGTTACTAGACTTGGCTCGGTTGTTAACCCAAACACCCTTTACCTTTTCCGCGTAGGTATTGAGCCAGTCACCGATACGGCGCTTTTCCTCGGACTCCGATCGCAATTCGTAGTGACTGCCGACATAGTGATAAAGCTGACCTCCAATAGATTTCCAGTGACCGCCTGAGTAAAGTGCAGCCTCTGCCTTCTGTACGAAGTTTTGCAGTGCAGTCGGCGCTGTGTCTGGGATGTAGTCGTTTATACTACTGTCATACTTCTGGCATACTACTTCTTCTCGCGTGCGCGGGTGAGGAGTTAAAGAAATATTAGGAGTTAATTCCGTTGCAGCGTTATTGACTGCTTCCTCTACCAGCCGGATGAATTCCTCGCTGTCTATGGCTTCCAAGATTTCTCGGATGTCTCCCGCATCTGGAATATCTGGGTAGATGACACGCGGGTCAACAACCACACAAGGGAACTGGATGTGACGGGCAACCAGCCAAACTTCTTGACCCTTCTTGATACCTGCGTCATCGTTATCGCGCAACACTGCAACACTGACGTTTTTGCCTGTCGCTTGCAGAGTTTCGAGCATTATCTGAATTTCGGGATGGCTCCAATTGGAACCTTGCATAGTTAGCCCTGCAATGCCGATACCCCTCGCACGGTCTACATTGTCTTCCCCTTCAAGTATCGGAACGAGAACGGGTTCACCGTCTGGTAGTGCTTCTAGTAGTTCGATAACTTCATCAATCCGATATGCTGGCCAGCGAGCATCACCCTTGCTCCAGACTTCCTTACCACTGGGGTCGATGTGAATTTGGCGGCAGGTTTTGTCACGTCCTTTTGGTTTGCTTACATCGGGCCAATCAAACCGCAAAACCTTTTGAGTGTCGCTGTAGGCGTAGGTAATCTGTGTGGCACTGTCGGGAACGCCTTTGGGAACGTATTTGGGTTGTTCGGTGCGAGGTGGCTTTCCGGGTGCAGGTAATCTCAGAAGTTTCGCGCCGATCGGAACTGGTACGGGTAGGTATTCCTTCTTTCTGGTTTTTGGCTTCTGTGCCTGTGGCGCGGGCTTGTCCTCTTTGCACTCTGCTAAAAATTCAGCCAGTGGCCGGATAGCTTCCCGAATATCAGCGGTTGAGCAAGCGCTTGTCCAGCACTGGTACTTGCCGTTCTTGGAGTTAATCCCTAAACTGTGGCCCTCGCAAACAGGGCAAATATAGTAATTTTTGGCTTTACCTGGTTCCAGTTTGTCGAGATGCTCGCGGATATCAAACTTTTTGGGGGTGCTTGAAGTTTGCTCGTTATCTGGAGTAGAATTGTCGTACATAAATTTTGCTCGCCCCTACGGCGAGTTGAATGTGGATGAATCCTCAAAACCGTTGCGAGTCAGGTACCAATTGATAGCAGCGGTTTTTTGGTGTCTAGAATTTGTTGAAAATTTAAAACAGGTGGTACCGCCCCGCTAGTTGACTAGGGGTGCGATTAAGTTGTCAGTGCGCGACACAGATATTAAGCCATTGCAAAATCTAGAGATGGGTGTCAAAGCTTTCAACAGTTGAGCCAAGAGCGTTAATTGCTTTCTTAAATCCCTGCAAACATTAAAGCTGACCCACTTGTTCGTCCGCCCTTTGTAAACCGCGCTCACCCGATACCCCCAGTGCTTAGCAACCCAGCAAAAAAAAGCTTTCCAATGGCGACGCCATTCGAGCCTGTTTTCCTTGAATTTGAGAAGCTGTCGGATATTCATTGGAACCCATTATAGATGTAGTCGGCTTGAGGTTCACTGGCTGACGGAGAAACTTGGCAAAATGTCACGAAACCTGATAGGTTTCGCAGTGGCAAAATACACCTAATAGGTTTGGGAAACATTACGGAGCATTTCGGTGAGATTCTGCGGTCGAGAGGCAGGCCATAAGCCAGCCCCCTCCCGGCTCACGTTACTCGTCACCCTTGACGAATGGGAGCAAGAATTCATACTCAGCCTTCGCGTCCCGGTAGGATTGACTACTGCCGGCTGACACTCCCCAAACTTCTTTAAGGATTTTATTCTTGCCGGTGATGCCCTTCGCGTGACATTGCAGAATCAGTTCGATTTGTTCGCGCTGTCTAGTGGATAAATTCACTACTGCGAGTTCGCCCGAATCGCCAGAAGTCTTATTCAGTAACAGTTCTAGTGATTCTCTTATCGAATCGAGTTCTGCCTCTTGTTCGTCGGTTCGTTCGTTTGTTGCCAGAATTTGTTCTGCTTCCTGTTGTCTTTGTTTCTGAGAAATGTATACGCTGGTGCTGATTTCATCCACCACATCGGCAGTGATTGCCCGCTCTTTAATTGCCTCAATCTCCCCTTGTTCGGACAGTTTGCGGGCGATATTACCCGCCGATACTGCACAAGCAATCGCAGCACACAAACTAACACCTTGCAGCGCTTTGTGAGTGTCTAGCTTTTTGTCTAGTGCTGCTAGTGGAGTCAGCCAAAGAACTACAGAGGACGCGCTTAAAACGAACAGTTTTAGCTGCATAGAAATACCCCCAAACCAATCAGCAGCATCGCTAAACCGCCGATTAAAACAGCCTGTAAGTCAGCCACTGAAACCTTGAGCAATTTACTCAGGGAGTAGTCAAGCAACCAACTTAGCCCCCAAGCAATCGCTATTGCTGTTAACAAGAATAAAACCGCTTTCATTGCCATTGGATGCAGACTCGCTATCCATCCCAGAAGGGAGAAAGCGACGCATCCGGCAACGAAGTAATTTGCCAGATACATCGCTTTCATTATTTCTTACCTCCTAGCACTGCATCCCACGGGCGAGGCTGGGGAGTCGCTACGGCGGGGGGACGGAAATCTTTCAGGGTGTAGGAATATCGGTCAACACCAAAAGGGGAATTTGAGATTTCCGCATAGTGGGAAAGCTCGAACGTGAATCCGTTAGCTCGTAAAGCTTCTACTAATTTTTTCACTTCTTTTTTGTTGCCAGCAATCCACATATATTCCATTAGCTTGCACCTCCGGTGAGCTTGGCTTTGATTGCATCAATCCGAGTGCGGGCATCGCTGTCAGCTTTATCAATCCCTAAACCCAGTCGGGCATAACCAGGGCGCAAGCTGTGCAAGTGCTTAGCCAGTCGAGTGTCTGAGCGTTTTTTACCCAGTTCATTATCAGCCACAACACCTTCATATTTGCGGTGATGGCGGTGAACTTTGGCATCGGCTTCTTCAACTTTTGCCAGCGCTTCATAGGCACGTTTAGACTGTTTTGCGCCGTCTGTTTTCTCCTTAGCTAAATCCTTCATTGCGTCCGCTTCTTCTTTGGTGAAGTAGCGCGGTGCTGGCACAACTGGAACACTACGGATGCTGGAAAAGTTACCAGGATTTAGCGGTGTGATGACACTTGCGTCGGTGCTTGCTAGAACTTTTGATTTGTCGATTGCGTGTCCGCCGTCGTTGCTGGCAGTGAGTTTTCCAGCATCAGAATTGCCGCCAAAAAGGCGTAGTTGTAAGCTCATAGTTTTGTCCCAATTTGAATGTTGATGCGAACAGGAGAGGGAAATAAATTCAGGGGATTGATTTGACGCCACATAGACATTGCCAGCACAAACACTCCCGTCGATGCGAGTATGAGTGCGATGAGTTGCCCAAGGTCAACCCAGTCTAAAAAGCTGGTGGAAGTCTGGCGAGTGAAACCGCACACGGGGAACGAACCGTCGTTAGTCCAATCTAGGGTGTCTACAGTGTCTAGCACTGTGTCTAGTGGTTTAGCCGAGGTATACAAACAGTCGGACTGCTTGCGACTGCTTGCGACAGTTTCACCTGTGTCAAGTGATCTAGCTAAGGTATACAAACAGTCGAACTGCTTGCGACTACTTGCGACTGTTTGTATAGCTTCGGGTACTGTGTCAAGCAGTTCAGACACTGTGTCTACACTGTCTACAGTCGCTGTGTCAAGCAGTTCAGGTACTGTGTCTACACTTTCTAGAACTGTGTCTAGTGGTATGTCTAGCACTGCGTCTACACTGTCTACATTCACTGTGTCAAGTGATTCACCGTCAACGAGGTACAGTTCTAGCAGCGCTTCCCATGTAGCAGTTTTGCTAAGCTTCCCGAACTGTCTGGCGTCTTCATTGGAGAAGCCACGGTCATAGGCGATCGCCCTTAATTGGTCAATGCGACGGTAGCTGACGGTAGGTTTAGTCATGGCAAAACCCCGTCAACTCAATCATTAAGAGTTGCGATCGTCCGCAAAGACAACCGTCTAAAAATGTCATAATTTATCGGCTCCAACCGTTGTACCTGAACGTTTGGGGAAGTCGTGGTTTGGCTAGCATTGCAAGTGCTCGTCAACCGCGCATCAATCTTCCTTAGTTACTCACGATTGCAGACTTCCACTTCCTTGTCAACACAGGGACTGTAAAGTTTTGTTTCAAGTTATTCGGCAAGCAACTCCATCACTTCGTGGGGCGTAATGCCGTAAATAGCGGCTAGCAGTTTGACATTTTTCACATCACTTCCTAACTGTTTAAGCACTCCAATTGCACTACCCAATGGAATAGCTTCTGTTGTGGACTGAGTTAGTAAATCAATCGTTGTCTGAGTATTGGCTCGTTTTTTATAAGTACCTTCATTCATCTGTGTTGAATGCCCCAAACTCTTAGCTCTTGTCTCCTGAGACATCCCCGCCATTTGACCGTTGAGATTCGCTAAGTGACGTAAAGCGTGGGTTTGGGTAAAGCCTTTGTCCCATCTTCTTAAGATAGTTTGTGCGCGGTCACTGTATAGCCCACTAATCGTCTTTGGATTGTTTGACGATGTTCTAACATCAGGCAAGTTGCCTGATTTGATTTCTAAACATTCCATCAAGTCAGGATGAGTAGGAGGGAGCATGGGTATACACAACCTGTAGCCCGTCTTAGTTGTAGTATCTAGTAACGTCTTATCGCCTACTACGGCAATCATTTGTTTGTTTATCGGTTCATTCAAGGCAGGAATAATAACACCATCTTTCGTCTTAAATGGCTTGTCAATATTCTGAATCGCAAAAACTTCATGAACTCGAAAGCCATACACCAACTGCATTGAGAATACCCACATCCACCGCCTACGTGATTCCAAATGGTATCGTTTGTTGTTGGGAACATCTAAAACCACTTCGCGAAGTTTTAAAAACTCATCAACCGATAAAGTTTGAAGGTCTTCACGAAATTCTGTTTGTCTACCGTCAATCTCTTTGAGCCTGCCCAATAAGTCGGCACTGTCAATAGTCTCAGCAAGCTTTTTCATGGCGCACAAGCAATTTTTAAAGCACTTGGTTCCTTGTTTTTTACCGTTAACTGCGGACAGAATATCTGTTAGGTTTACGACCCTATCTTGTGGCAACAGCTTATAGTAGTCACCGTAAACGGCACTCCAAGTACGTTGCTGACTAATACTACTCCTGTCACGTTGTTGACGGCGTTTAGTGCGTCCATCCCAGTATTCTTTCTCTACTTTTGTTATCGCCTGACCAAACGTTATCAAATCATTTTTGATGACGTTTTTATCCAAAATAACATCATCATACCAGGCTAAAAAGCGACTCTCGCTAGAGAAGGACTGTAAACCGCTAGCAACTAGATGAGCTTTCCTCAGAGCATCAGTGATACCTTGCATGGTCAAGTAGCACCCACAAGTCTTGTTGACCCGCTTGTCACCTAACTTGAATTGCAACGTTATGTAACCACCACTCGCTTTCCTGTCTCTTTTTAGCCCTACGCCCTTGGGGCATTCTTTCTGTGCTTGTTGGAAGTAGTCTAGAATCCGCTCGTAGCCAATAAGGTAGTCTGCGGTGGTACTTGCAGTGACAGGATTAGATTTTTCGCTCATCTCTCGCTCCCTACTCTGATAGTGCTGAGTTCGACTGATGTACTCAGCCTACAGCAAGTCGCTCAGTGTTCGCTCAAATCAAAAACAGGACTTTCAGAGTGGGTGCAAAAAATGGCTAGAACGACGGAAATTCGTAATTCAAGAGCGAGGCTTTGATTCAAGTCCTGCCGTACCCGTAGATAAAACCTAATAGCATCAATGCTTTGAGCCGTTCTTTCCCGAAAAGGAGAGAGCGGCTCAAACCTTATTTGTTTCGCATTTTTTTCGCATTTTGTTTCGCACAACAAATGCGAAACACTGCCTATCTGGGTCAGGTGGTATCCCGGCATCCTTTCAGCAGACACGGGTCAACTCTCCGAACCCAATATTTCCAAGAACGTCTCCACGTCTGCCAAGTCCGCTCTGGATTTTTTACGCCGCGCTTTCAATTGGTTGAGCAAGTCAGTCGGCTCTGGGAATTCTGCGACGGTCGGAGCTGAGTTTTTATTTTCGGCGTCTGGCATCCGAAACAAATCCTTAAAAAAGCCCCACCTGCCACACTGGGCGAATCTTCATGCTTCTGACCGATCGACACTGCTACCCTTCTGGGTATAGGTTTGCTATAGCCGATGTGATATCATAAAAAGTCTATTGTGTCAATAGCCTAGCTCCTGCGATGTTCAAACAGCAACAGCAGGTTGTGGGCCGAGTAGCCCTCAGAGGTTATCCTTAGTAATCAGGCTAGTTTCCGACAGGTTTGGATATGTTCCCAACAACTCTATTTCATGTTCCCCAAAATTTAATGCTATTACTCGACCGCAGCGCGATCGACCGATTAAAGCCCCTATTGGCGCAAGCAACCGGAATGCCTATAGTTGCATCGGAAAATACGGCAACAATTGCGCTCGTATTGGTTGCTATGGGAATTCTGGGTTGGGGATTTTATCGCGCCAGACCTTTTGGCAAACTGGGAATTTTGGCTTGGTTGCAGTCTGTTGCGCTGATGAGTCCCTGGCTGCTGTTCTTTGGTTTGTTCGCCGCCGGAATTTACCTCAATCTAGTTGCGGTATTGTTGCTGCTAGTGGCATCCACGGGATTGTACATTTATCTGGGCCGGCAATTGCGTAAGGCTGCATCTGATACAGTGCTGCCGCGGCCGGATGCTGCTGAGGTAAAGTCCCAAAGCGATGCTTTCTCAGCCCCTGAGTCGCAGCGACCACCAGGCCCAGAAACGATTAAGATCGTCACCTCGTCGCCTGCGAATAATGAATCAGAAATAATTCCCGTTCCGGTGGAAGACCTCAAGGCAATTAAAGGTATCTTTGGAATTGATACTTTCTTTGCCACAGAAACGATTCCCTATCAAGATGGGGTAATTCTCAAAGGCAATCTCCGAGGAGACCCAGAACAAGTACACTCACGTTTGACGGCAAGTTTGGCAGAAAGATTAAACGATCGCTACCGTCTATTTTTAGTAGAAAATCAGGACGACAAGCCCGTAGTTATTATCTTGCCCAGCACCAACGACCCGCAGCCCACAACCGTGTCTCAAAAAATCCTAGCAGTCGTGCTCCTGCTGGCAACAATTGCTACTAGCTTAGAGACAGGCGGTTTGCTGCTAAGTTTCGATTTCTTTAACTCGCCGGCTAGATATCTAGAAGTTTTGCCAATTGCAGCCGGAATTTGGGCGGTTTTAGGGTCTGGGGAAATTGCTCGCCGAGTGCTGGCAAATCGGTACAAGGTTGGCTTGAGTTGGCCGTTTTTTATACCAACTTTGCAGATAGGTTGTTTTGGCGCGATCGACCGTTTTGAGTCGCTGCTGCCCAACCGTAAAGTTTTGTTTGACATCGCTTTTGCCGGGTCAGCGGCTGGGGGAATAGTTTCTGTGCTAATGCTGGTAACGGGTTTGCTGCTGTCTCACCCCGGCAGTTTGTTTCAAATTCCCGCAGAATTTTTCAAGGGCTCGGTTTTGGTGGGAACTTTGGCAAAAGTGGTTTTGGGTTCGGCGTTGCAGCAGCAGATTGTTGACGTTCACCCGCTGGTAGTTATCGGTTGGTTGGGCTTGGTAATAACGGCGATTAATTTGATGCCGGCGGGACAGTTGGACGGGGGTAGAATCGTGCAAGCCATCTACGGTCGGAAAATAGCCAGTCGCACTACTTTGGCGACTTTTGTGGTGCTGGCTATCGTTTCTTTAGTTAATCCTTTGGCTCTGTATTGGGCGATCGTGATTCTGATTTTACAGCGGAATCTGGAGCGACCGAGCCTCAACGAGCTGACTGAGCCTGACGACGCTCGCGCGGCTTTGGGTTTGCTAGCTTTGTTCTTGATGATTGCTGCGCTGTTGCCGTTGACTCCGGCTTTGGCTGGCCGTCTGGGAATTGGCAACTAGCAGTAGTCGGGCATCTTTGGTAATAGGCTCTTGGGTTGCGGTAAATTAGTGGAATATAGGAATTGAGCGATCGAACTGGGAACTGAAGGGCGATCGGGTTCCTAACTACTAATTTCCCATTAATACCCGCGCCCAGGGCAATTTATCTACTACCAAAAGTTGATTTTTTTATAACCCAAAATTTGTTTAAACTTGATCGATTAAGTTTAAATAACTTATCTGAGCCTATAGGATAAAGTCATGGCTAATCAACTTCCTCCTGTATTGGTAACTTTTGATGCAGATGTTTTAATGACTGGCCGAACCCAAGTTTGGCAAGAATATACGAAGGTGGGAACTTGCTATATCCCAGAAGTAGTGTACGACGAAATAGATCGTCTGACAGGGCAAGCGGTGGAAAAAGCTCAAGAGCAAGTAGCTAGAGAGTTTATGCGCTTTTTTGCCGACAGCGGTTGGATTGCAACTGACGCTCAGGAAACACACCGCGCTCTCGAACCTTCGATCAAAAATCAAAGCAAGCCAGCAATGCTGGTGGTGGCCACGGCTCAGTGCGTTTACGGTTTGGCTCAAGAACACCCGGACGCATTGGTGATTTTTGTGTCCAACAGCCAGCCTCTGCTGAAGCGGCTGGCTTCTGTAGGCGCTACGAATCTCTGCGGGATTACCGGGGCGATGCTGTTAAATTGGGCGAGGAAAGGGGAACGCCCGCCGGCGGCGACTCAGCAATTGCAAAGTTTGATGCGTACCCTCGCCGAACGCAAATCGACTCAGCGCCCTAACAGCAGAATTCAGGATGCTGCTGTGGGCCAAACGGGGGCTTCTGCTAGCAAGTTAACGGGGACGCGCGGCGCTTCTGAATTGAAGTCGTCTACCAGTTTTACTAAAACTAATAAAACGGGTTTGACTGAGAAGCGCAGTGCGAGTTCCCGGCCCAAAACGCCACGGCGCAATCGCGAGGAGTCGATAGATTACGAGCCGGCTGTATATCGCATGAAACATATTACACCTCCGAAAAAAAGGGACAGCGGTTTTCTGTCTAGTGTGTTCAATTTTTTGGGAGCCTTATTTTTCTTGACGGTAGCGGTGGGTATTTTGTGGCGAGTGTTCGATGTTAGGGGTTTTAGAAAGACTTTTGTGCCGGCTCTACCGCAGCCTGTGCAACAATTTGTTAAGTCGATCGACCCTAAATAATCTAGTTTGCTGAAAATTCTACCTTCTGATGTGGCTGATTTGCACCTTGGGAAACTGGGATAGCACGCTTGGTTAACAAATCGGTTCTCTCCCCTAAATATAGCGGTAAGCTGCTCGTGGCGCACCCTACGGTTAGAATTTCTGGCCTTAGTCCGCTGGGAATTTTCAACGGCTACTATCACAACACAAGATGAACGCTCCACTTTAGTGTTCTAAAAATTCCTCGCCATGCTGAACGGGAACCAAATAATTAGTGGATTAGCACTGGCTTTTGCGGGTTTTGCGTATGCTTTAGTATTTTTTGTTCTTCTTCCCTTCAGACAATACGATTATGCAGCACCACTTGGGGCAATAGCAATGGCGATCGCCCTTACTCTAGCAATGAATTGGCTACTATCTGCATCGTTGCTAACTGGCTGGAGTTGGGTGGCGGCATTATTTGGTTTTCAGGTAGTCCTGATGTTTTTTGGTAGCGTGTTTTTGGAAGATGGGCTGTACCTGCCAAATTTGTTGTTTTTGGGAACTATGATCGTAGGATATGGGAGCGTTTATACCAGTTTTTCACAACAAAAAACACTGGTAATTGTGGGCTTATTGACGGTATTTTTCCTAGCTTTAATGTACTTATCTTTGATTGGTGGCTATGCGATCAAAGGCAAAAATCCGTTTCAGGGTTCTTCTACCCAGATGCTGCCGCTGTTGAATCAAAGGGTAGAAATTATCACCGACAATCCCAAACAATTTTATTTGAATGGTAAAACTGGCGAACTCACGCATATTGACCGTTATGAGGTGACAGTGAAACTAGATTCTGGAGGAGACGAGAGATTGATGTGGCCCTATGTCAATGTTTGGTGGCAGGATATCAAGGCTGCTAGGGAATGAGAATTAAATAACTTCCACAATAACAATTAAAATTGTAAGTTATTTAATTCGCGATCCTAGCGAACAGAAGTCGCACTAATTTATATCGTTTTCGCTGGCCTCGGAATAATAAAATAGAGTCAACACTTAACACTCAACCATTCAGTTTTCAGACCCCTAGTCAACAGTCAACAGTCAACAGTCAACAATCATGACGAGTTCAACGGAAATTGATATCATTCATTGTTTAAAGCTGGCGCTGTTCCTTCTAAAGGTCGAATAATGGCCGGTTTATTGGTAGATTGTTGCTGAAAAAGTGCCTTGAGTGCCAATTCAAGATTTTCTGCCATGACGATGCGGTTTTCGTAAACAGCAATAACTCTGACTAAAGTTGGCAAACTATTACGCTCTGCTTCTAAGTAAAGAGGTTCCACATACAGTAAAGATTGTTCAATAGGAATTACTAATAAGTTTCCTTGAATTGCTTTTGAACCCTGGCGATTCCAGAGAGATATTTGTTCGGAAATAACAGGATCTTGGTTAATTAAAGCTTCTATTTGTTCCGGGCCATAAACTAATCGCTGTTTGGGAAACAGATACAACAGCAATTTTCCGTAATTGCCACCATCCGATCGCCCTGCAATCCAAGCAATTAAATTGTTGCGGCTTACTGGTGTAAATGGCAGCAGCAAAATAAATTCTTCTGTTGTTTCCGTTGGCAGTTTCGTAATCAAATAATACGGTGCTACGGGCTGCTGTTCGCTGCCATAAATTTCATTGGGAACTCGCCACAAATCCTCCCGATTGTAAAATACTTGCGGGTCTTCCATATGATAAGTTAGCAAGCGTTCTGATTGAATGCTCAGCAAATCTACTGGATATCTGATATGTTTGCGGAGAGCCGGAGGCATTTTGTCAAGGGGTTTGAAGAGTCCGGGAAAGATAGCCATCCAACTGTTAATAATCGGATCGGAGGGATAGGCAACATAGAAGTCAACAGATCCGTTGTAGGCATCAATTACTACTTTTACAGAGTTACGTATGTAGTTAAACTCATGATTTCCCGGATCGGAATACGGATAGCGAGGACTTGCTGTATAGGCATCGATAATCCAGTAAAGATAGTTGGGAGATTTATCATTAGCGGCGGGTGCAGGTTTAATTTTGTTGCCATTGTCCTCCCTGGCTTTTTCTATATCATCATTGCTAAGATTGGCGTTGGCTACTACTAAATACGGGTCAGAATCGTAGCGCAAAAAAGGAGCGATCGCCCGGACTCTTTTGTTAATATTTCGGCGGTACAGCAATTTAGTTTCTGGGGTAAAATTGCGGGTAAGCGCCATTTGCCAATTTTTGAGATAATTAGCAAACAGCCAGCGCCTCCATATAGAACCGATCGCAATTCCGCCCCTACCGCTGTAAGTATTGTAAACATTTTCTTCGCCGCTGGGATAGTCGAATTCTTTGACTTTTGTGGGCGTCATCACGTCTGTATCGGTGATTTCGCCGTAGTAAATTCGCGGGTAGCCGATCGGAATACTGGCCCGAATTCGATCGCTAGTGACTTCCAAAGCAGTCTCTCCTTTCTGGGCTGCCACTCCAATATCTTTGACAAAATAATCCGGTAAACCGCCGACACCGACTCTGTTTACGGGAGAAAGAGTAAAGCCGTAACCGTGAGTGTAAACTAGGTGTTCGTTCACCCAAGTTTGAGCATCTGGGGCAACTGCTGTGTAATCTAATTCCCGCGCTGCCAGAAACACTTGTTGACTTTCCGAATCTCCTTTTTGTGCTTTTTCCTTTTTGATTGTGTAGCGATCGATATCCGCATCAGGAAATGTATAATATGGTCTAATTTGCTGTAACTGTCGGGTCGTTTGCAGCAGCGGTCGCTTGTCCCACAGGCGGATGTTGCTAATAGTAAGTTGATTTTTTTCTAAGTCGGCATAAGTAAGTTTTCCGGCGGGATCGAATGTTTTTATTTCGATATTGTTGAGATCAAAGGCTTCTTTAGTAAAGGCAATACTGCGCTCAATGTACGGCTGTTCTCGTGCTAGTTCGTTGGGTTGAACTATGAGTTTCTGCACAATTTGTGGCAGCAGCCAACCTCCCACAAAAGTTAAAGTTACCCAGGCTAAAATAATTTTTTTTAGGACTTCATTTTTAATTTTGAATTGGTAAACCTGCCACAGCATCAAAAGTGCGATCGTCGCGGCCACAATACTCAAAAATCCATAGAAGGGCAGTCGCACTGTCACGTCAGCATAATTTGCGCCGTAAGTAACGTCTCCCCGCGAATACAGCAATGAGTAGCGCCCCAACCAGTAGCGGAATGCAACGGCTAGCATGGAAGCTGCACCCAACCCGTACAAGTGCCGCTGCTGGGATCGAGAAAACCCCAAAAATATCCCTTGACTCAGGCTATTTCCCGACAGCAAATATGTTAAAGCACTAGATACTAAACTGTACAAAAATACAACTGTCAGCCCGAATCCTAGCAAATCTAAGATTGGCAAAATAAATACATAAAAGCTAATATTTTGATGAAAAAGAGGGTCGGTCGTGTTAAAATTAATAGGGTGAAAATATTGCAAAACATTTGTCCAGCGACTGGCGACAATCAGCCCGATCGCCAAACTGAGAAAAAGGGCGATCGCCCGCAGCCAAAAATCAGGCTTAATTACCACAGCTAACATTGTCCCCAGCAGCAAGCCCAACTGCCACCAGCGAGAAAATAACTGCACGGCTATTTGCTGGATGGACTCAATTCCTAACTGCACCGGCGGTGCAGGTAAATTGCCAGCTATACCCAAATAGGTGAGGCTGTTTGCAGCCAACAGCCCGCAGTGAATTACTATAAAAGTTGCGATCGAACTCAATCCGAATACCGCCAACAGCAGCCAGGAAAAGGTTATTTGGGATTTAGCAACAGGTAATTCGTAATTCTTCTCGGTATTCTTCCCCGCGTTGTTCGCCCTCAGTGAAGCGAATAGCTCCCCCACAACCGGCGATTTCATTTCCTCTGCGGGATGTTGCAGGCGGCGGGCTAAAGCCAAATTTCCCAGCAAAAAGACAGAAGAAACAGCAATTGCGATCGTCCCCAGCAACCCTTGAGTTTTCAGCTTTAACAGAAAAACCTGAAGATATCCAACTTCCTGAAACCAGAGAATTTCTGCAGCCATGCGGGAGGCAAATTCAAGAACCAGCCACAGCCCTACAATCCCTAAAATTAATTGATAAATTCGCCTATTAGTCATTACTTATTAGTCATTAGTTATTGGTTGAATGATACAGCATATTCCAGGTTGATGAAGTACAGTAGCCGCTATATTTATGTTGTGTAATTTTAATATGTAGGGTGCGGATCTGCGACCTTTTAAATAGAACTTGCAGATTAACTGGTGGCGACGCACCTTACTTACTACAATATAGTGTGTACTACATATACATGGAATATGCTGTAACTTATATCATGTTCGAGCAATTTACCTTCCCGAATGATACTTTTGCCGCCAGGGTTGGAGGCATTTTTATTCATGGTAATTGACCGGGCATAATATGACTCCTGCTTTCGGGTCAACTGACTAATGACTAATGACTAATGACCAATGACAAACTAGCTGTACTGCTGATTGACATCCACATCCAAATTAAACAGTGTTTGCAAAGTTTGCATCGCTTGCCGCCGCGCCTCAATATCCTGCTGAGCGCGTAACTGTACCATCGGATCGTGCAAAATCTTATTCACAATCCCCCTTGTTAAAGATTCAATCACATCTTGATGTTTCTCCGAAAATTCCGAACCAAGACGCGATAAAGCTTTTTCTAACTCTTGTTCCCGAATCAATTCTATCTTATCCCGCAAACAGCTAATAGTAGGAACGGTTTCCAGACTGCGCCACCAGAGATCAAAAGCCTCTACTTCCTGTTCCAGCAAGCCCTGAGCTTCCATTGCCATTTTGCGACGGGTTTCGTGATTTTGAGCTACCACTGCTTTCAAGTCGTCCACATTAAACGATCGCACATTAGTGAGTTCGTTTGCATCCGAGTCAATGTTGCGCGGCACAGAAATATCCACCAACATCAAAGGGCGATTCGGATCTAAAACCGCTTCCAATTTAGCTTTATTTAACAGTGGATCGGTAGCTGCCGTACTGGTAAAAACCAAGTCAGAACTAGCAATTACCTGCATCATTTCCGATAGCTGATACAGGTGCAGTTGAGCATCTTTAAACTGACCGGCCAACTCCAGGGCGCCCCGCACAGAGCGGTTAACGATCGAAATATGGCTAGCTCCTTTGGAGAGCAAATGCTGCACCAAAAGCCGCGACATTTTGCCAGCACCGATAATGGCAATTTTGCTGCTTGCTAAATGCTGACCCTTCATTTGAGCCAATTCTGCCGCCGCCGAACTAATCGAAACTGCACCAGTACCGATGCTAGTTTCCGTGCGAACTCGTTTCCCTGCTGTGAGAGCTTGCTTGAACAAGCGCTCTAAAATTCTGCCTACACCTTTGTACTGCTGGGCGAGTTTGTGAGTTTGTTTCACCTGAGCCAAAATTTGTCCTTCTCCGAGCACCAAACTGTCGAGGCCAGAAGCCACTCGCATCAAGTGCATCACCGCATCTTCGTGCAGCAAAATAAACAGGTGAGGGCGCAAAGACTGCAAAGGAACTTTACTGAATTCGGAAAGGAACTGAATAACCTCTCGCACACCAGGTTCCGACTCGCGGGTAACAATATAAATCTCTAAGCGGTTGCAAGTGCTGAGGATGGCAACCTCTTGAACGTGCGGGTAGCCGCGCAATTGGGCGATCGCGGCTTCAACTTTCTGTTCTGGAATGCTCAGTTTTTCGCGAACTTCTACCGGCGCTGTTTTGTGGCTGAGACCTACGACTGCAATATTCATATCTGTGATTTGTCACTATTTCTTTCTTAGTTGTTAACAGTCACCTGTTATTAGTTCTTAGTTTATCGCTAATTGCTAATCACTGGTGACTGTTCACCGTTAACTGTTAATTGTTAACATTTAACTGTTAACCACTAACTAATCACTAATTCAATTGCAGAGATTTCGGCTGGTCAAACATATGGATTGTATCCACAAATCGAGCCGTTTTCGACTGAGAAGAAATTACCAAACTTTCAGTGCGAGCGCCGCCGCCAAAGAAGCGAACTCCATTCATCAGCGTTCCGGGAGTAATCCCGCAAGCTGCAAACAGAACTGTTTCTCCAGATGCCAGCTCTTCAGCATTGTAAATCTTGTCTGGGTCTGTGATGCCCATCTCTTTCAGGCGGGCGATATTGCTCTCTTTGCTTTCACCGATCAAACCAGTTTTTACAACAGCCGGATCGTAAATTAACTGCCCTTGGAAGTGACCGCCCAAGCAGCGCATTGCCGCTGCAGAAATCACGCCTTCGGGTGCTGCGCCAATACCCATAAGTGCGTGGATGTTGGAACCAGAAAACGCGCAAGAAATCGCTGCCGAAACGTCGCCGTCGCTGATCAGCCGAACTCTTGCACCCGCTTGCCGAATTTCATTAATTAAATCTTTGTGTCGGGGGCGATCCATGACCACCACCACCAAATCTTCAATACTGCGGCTGAGACAATCAGAGATAATTTTGAGGTTTTGAGTGGGCGTTTTGCGAATATCTACATGATTCTTAGCAGCCGCAGGAGCAGCCAATTTGTTCATGTAGAAATCCGGTGCCGCAAACAAACCACCTTTTTCAGAGATTGCCAAAACTGCCATCGAACCGTTTTGACCGTAAGCAACCAGGTTAGTACCTTCGCAGGGGTCAACAGCGATGTCAATTTCGATCAATTCATCTATGTTGCAGACATCTTTGGCATCTTCGCGGGTACAAATACCTACTTGTTCACCGATGTAAAGCATGGGTGCGTCATCGCGCTCGCCTTCGCCGATCACGATGCGGCCGCGCATATGAATTTTGTTCATGCGCTCCCGCATGGCTTCTACAGCCACTCTGTCGGCTTCATCTTTTTCGCCTTTGCCCATCAAGCGAGCGGAAGCGATGGCTGCCTGCTCAACTACTTCGATAATCTCTAAACCGATTACATTGTCCACGAACTAGATCCTCCCAACTGCTGATGCGTGCCTTGTGCTCTTTTGCACTCCCAGCCATCAAGTTTATCAGAGGCGGGGATCTGTGCGAGCGCAAGCAGTTGCTTAGTTTGTGTTAACTTTTGCTTCTTTGAGACTGGGGCTGGAAAATCTGAGTCCAACAAGCTCAAAGATCCGACCAAGAGGGCCGGCACGGGGAGTAGGGGTAGCACGGCCCCTACAAGAGAATGAAACAGCCCTGCCGTCTGAACGCTAAATCGCGGACTCCAGAGGTTCCGGGGCTGCGACGGGCTGTTTCAGGCAAGTTGTCATTCCGAGTGCCGTTAAAGGTTTTATGATTAGTTTGCGATGCACGATTTCTCAGAAACCCGGTTGCTAACCCGGAATTTATCGTTACTAAACCCAAAATTTTGGTAGAAACCGGGTTTGTGAGGGTAAGTCCTAATGACGATCGCAAATCAAATGGACAGCCCCAAATCGCGACGCAGTAGACTTTATGAGCCGTAAGCAAAAAACAATGATGATGAAAGCCCAAGATATTATGACCACAGATGTTGTTACCATTCGCGGTTCAGCAACGGTAGCTGAAGCGGTGGCGATGATGAACGATTTGTGTTTGCGCGCGTTGATTGTGGAACGTCGCCACGAACAAGATGCCTATGGCATTGTGACAGAAACGGATATTGTCTATAAAGTAGCAGCCTACGGAGTAGACCCGAAAAAAGTCCGCGTCTTCGAGATTATGACCAAACCTTGCATTACGGTCAATCCTGACTTGGGGGTGGAATATGTGGCTAGGTTGTTCGCGAATACCCGCATCCGCCGGGCGCCGGTGATTAAGGACGAGCTAGTGGGCATTATTTCGGTCACGGATATATTGACAAAAAGCGATTTTCTTGAGAAGCCGAAGAGTGTTTTATTTGACGAAGAAATCGAACAGGCGATCGCGGATGCCAGAAGTATCTGTGCCGAAAAAGGCGCTACCTCTAGAGAGTGCGCGGTAGCCTGGGATATTGTAGAAGAAATGCAGGCTGAGGCTTCTCACCAGCGATCGATGAAGCTGGAAAAAACGGCTTTTGACCAGTATTGCGAGGAAAATCCAGAGGCTGCTGAAGCGCGGATATACGACAGTTAATCTAGTTATTAGTCATTAACTATTAGTTATTAGTTATCAACTCTTATTTATGGATTGATAACTAATAACTAACAATCGGAAATAGCTTTTTTTCGGCTCGCCTCACGAAAGATAAAAATCTTAAGTGTTTGGCCCTGTCATCAGAAATTTGGGTTTGAAACCCCGTCCTTCGTTTGACGGCTTTACAAAGATTTTACATTGAGTCTAGCACAATATCACAATCGAAGTGTTAGACTGTGAGCATGACGCTCAAAGCCTTCAGCTATCGATTCTACCCAACTCCGGAACAAGAGAGTTTGTTGCGACGGACAATGGGTTGCGCTCGTTTAGTATACAACCGTGCCTTAGCCGTAAGAACCGAGGCATGGTACAAAGACCAAAAACGGGTAGGGTATGCTGAAACCTCTTCAATGCTAACCGAATGGAAGAAAACAGAAGAGTTAGATTTTCTGTCGGAAGTTAGCTGCGTACCGTTACAGCAATGCTTGCGACATTTACAAACGGCTTACACCAATTTTTTTGATGGGCGGGCGAAATATCCCAACTTCAAGAAAAAACGCAATGGTGGTAGCGCAGAGTTTACCAAATCTGCTTTCAAGTTTAAGGATGGACAAGTTTACTTAGCAAAGTGTGCCGACCCGTTGCCAATTCGTTGGAGCCGGATGCTACCTGTCGGTTGCCGACCATCAACCATTACGGTGAAGCTTTCACCCTCTGGTAGGTGGTCAGTTTCCCTGTTGGTGAATGTTGAAATTGAAGCATTACCTCAGTCAGGCAGTCAAGTTGGTATTGACTTGGGCATTACAAGTTTACTCGCTCTTAGCACTGGTGAAAAGATTGCCAATCCCAAAGGATTCAAGGCAAAATATCGCAAACTTAGAAGAGCGCAGAAAGCTTTAAGCCGGAAACAGAAAGGGTCAAACAACCGTTACAAAGCACGACTCAAAGTAGCGAAAGTACATCAAGAAATTGCTGATGCAAGAAAAGATAACCTTCACAAGTTAACAACGCGGTTGGTGCGCGAAAACCAAACCATCGCCGTCGAGAATTTGGCTGTGAAGAACATGATTAAAAATCCCAACCTTGCCCTGGCCATAAGTGATGCAAGTTGGGGCGAATTGGTCAGGCAACTTGAATACAAGTGTAAGTGGTACGGTCGTACTTTAATTAAGATTGACCGATGGTTTCCGAGTTCAAAACGGTGTGGCAATTGCGGACACATCGTTGACAAGATGCCGTTGAATATCCGGGAATGGGATTGTCCTAATTGCGGGACACACCATGACCGAGACATCAACGCGGCAAAGAATATTTTGGCGGCAGGGCTTGCCGTGGCAGTCTGTGGAGCGACTGTAAGACCCGAACAGAGTAAATCTGTTAAGGCAGGTGCGAAACCCCGTAAGGGACAGAAGCAGAAACCTAAATCTTGAGGTTTGGGAATCCTCGCCGTTCTACGGCGGGGTGGATGTCAAACAAAACACGTTCAGCTTATTCCCATCAAGATCGCGAAAATATCCCGCATAAAACCCCGGTAACGCGCCTCTTGGTCCTGCTGGCCCTTCATCCTTAGCCCCAAGTTCGATCGCTTTGTTATAAACTAAGTTAACTTTTTCTGGACTGTCAACCTGAAGAGCTATCATGACTCCATTGCCAACAGTTGCTGTGTTACCATCATAGGGTTTTATAATAGCAAGTGCTGGTTCCTCTGGAGAAACGCTCCATGCGATAAATCCGTCGAATTCCATGAATCGTCGAGCGCCAATTTCAGCCAGCAAAGCATCATAAAACTTGGCTGCCGTTTCAATATCGTTGGTACCGAGTGTAACATATCCGATCATATTTTTTGTCTTCTAACTGATGTTAAGATTTAAAAAATGTTTGAGCAAATAACAACTGAGTTAAACTGATCTTTAGAAAACCCAAGCTACAACTCAAACATCATTTTACATCATAACTCAAACTATCTCGGTTTTGTCGGCTGCAATGATTTATTGTCGATCGCTAATACATTCGGGACTGTCTCTAGTTGGACTATTGACGATCGCACTTACGGCCTTTGCTTTCATCGCTTCGGAAGCATAGGGCTTTAACAAGGGCAAAACTTCCCGAGCATTTTTAACAGCAGGATCGAGCCACTGTTCCCAATCGCTGTCGGGGAGAATCACGGGCATTCGATCGTGCAGCGGCTGCACTGTTTCGTTAGCAGCGGTAGTAATTATAGTGCAAGATACAATGTTTTCTGTTTCAGGAGATTCCCAATTTTCCCACAAACCGGCAAAAGCAAAAGGTTCGCCGTCTGCCTTTTGAAAATAGTAAGGCTGTTTGTTCTTTCCCTGCTGTTGCCATTCGTAGAAACCGTCAGCCACTATCAAACATCGCCTGTGCTTAATGGCGCTGCGAAAAGCAGGTTTTTCGGCTACAGTTTCCGATCGCGCATTAATCATGCGACTGCCTATTTTCATGTCTTTTGCCCAACTTGGAATCAGACCCCAGCGCATAAATTGAAAATGTCGCTGCATTTTTTCTGGTTCAACTGTGACTGTGGCAACTGATTGAGTTGGGGCGATATTGTATCGCGGTTTGATGTCTGGAACTCCCGACAGTTTGAATAATTCGGCGATGATTTGACCTGAAGTAGTTAAAGTGAATCTTCCGCACATAATTTTATAGTTGTATTAACGCGGTTTTTACCGATTCCGGCAGTTCGACAGTCGGGTAATCCGGCAGTCCGGCATGGGTTGAAACCCCTGCCTCAAAGCTAAAGTCGGTTAAAACCGACTGGAAATATGAGCTCAATATCTATCTATTTTAGTCCTCTTTTAGAGGACTTTAACTATGAGACAGGGGTTAAAAACCCCTGTCGGATTGTCGGACTAAACCGGGCGGGCGAGACGCCCACCCCACAAGAAAATTCATTCTTTGTGGAACAGGCATCTTGCCTGTTCTTGCGGGACACCCCACAAGAAAATTCATTCTTTGTGGAACAGGCATCTTGCCTGTTCTTGCGGGATACCCCACAAGAAAATTCATTCTTTGTGAAACAGGCATCCTGCCTGTTCTTGCGGGATACCCCACAAGAAAATTCATTCTTTGTGGAACAGGCATCTTGCCTGTTCTTGCGGGACACCCCACAAGAAAATTCATT